>CALJPB010000286.1 GCA_937981305.1 uncultured Selenomonas sp. | reverse complement strand
GTACCATATCCTGCTTCTTGAGTATTTCGACAGGGAGCTCTGCTATGGATACATCCGCCGTTAAGAGAATTCGCCAGACCAGAACATCCTCTTCGGTATGTGTCAAATCGGTTTTTTCTGTTCCTCGACAGAACCGCTTTACAGAAATACCGCATTCGATCTCGCAGGTCTCCTGATGAGGAGCGTATTCGCTCAATGACGGCAGTAAATCATCATGCTTGCACGCAATTCTAAGCTCGCGCGCACTCTCGTAGACTCGCATTTTCGCTCTCTCCTCACCAAGTTGATTTCCTGCATACAAATAGAGCCGGCTCTATTCACTGTCCTTTGGGCACTATAATTTTTAGGACATGGGCTGTGCGACAAAAACAAGGACTTCGTTCTTATCATACACCTCAATCTGCCATAGAACATTGACCCCATCTGCAAAACAACCGGCGATGGCTTCCGATTTTCCATCACATCGAACATGGAAAGTTCTTTTGAGCCTCTGAAAATCAGCTGTACCCCCTGTACTGCTCCATCCCGATCCGGCAGCGCCTCTAAGGGGAGAGATTCTCCTGAGATCCATCGCAGATTCCCCTTTGTCGATGCAAGAAGCGGTAAAACATCATCCCATGTCGCCCCCACTACTTGAGATCGACGCGGTGCCCATAAGCCTGACCCACAAATATAAGCCTTCGCAGAATCGGCATCTGCAAAGCAAAGGACGGCAGGCATGGCGCATTGGTCACCGGCATCCTCCTGCAGCGCGACCAACCGCTCTGCACAAGCGATAAAGTTTTCCTCAGAATCCGTGCGGTAAACACAAATGACATCCTGCTCTTTCAACACTTCAGACGGTATGTTTCTCACCTGCATGTCCGAAAGCAACACGGTATTCCGCCAAGACACCTCATCCATGGAGATTGGAGTTTCATGTTCCTGTTCCACTTCCGGATAAAACAGACGCACGGGCATCCCGCATAGAGATTCATACTCCTCGACATGAGAGTAATAGTGAGCAAGCGCAGAAAACACACTCTCATCCGCACAGGCGAGTCTCACTCCATGATCCACCGAGGTATTCTCTTCGTCTTTGAATATTTCTTCAAACATTTTACCCCTCTTTTCATCCGTTTCGGTCCATATCACAAACACTGCAAACGTGCCCGTTTTCTTTATTTTGTACGATCGATATGGGCGCGACTTATGGCAGATATCCCTTTATTTTCTCTACACATTCGTTGACATAGTCATCCAAGCGGGAAGGATTGA
>CALJPB010000285.1 GCA_937981305.1 uncultured Selenomonas sp. | reverse complement strand
TCGCTGCAGCAATCTGCGCAACCGTCAGCTTTCCCAGGGAAATCAGAGCCGCGGCCGTTGCACGCGCCGATTCCATACGTCCTTCAGCACGTCCGGCTTCACGTCCCTCTTCCATCTTCTTCGCACCAAATTTTTCCATCAGTTCGCACATGGCATTAACCCCCTCCGCTTCTTCTTTAAAATAGTCTGCCCTTTCGGCAAGCTCCTTATAATTCATTCGCTCCGGGCGCTCACAGAAAAAATCCTGCATCAAACGCCCAAGTGGTGTATCTGCACGATTTGTTCCGTTCACATAGAGGATATGCGCACCATCGTCAAATGGTTGCTGCAGCTCCTGAACAATACGTTCCACATGGTAGAGCGGATGCCCTGCTCCGTATATATCATTCTCCGTAATGAAGATGACCCACATCTCAGGCAGCTCCGAGAACTCCGCACCTTTGGGCAATTCACGCGCATCCAGCATCGCACTGTTATACCGTGCCCGACGCGCAATCGCGCCCTCATTTGCCCGCTGAACTTCACAGTCGTAAAGGTTTCCCTCGCTATCCTCCGCCAACACATCGAAGCGCACGCCGCGCCCATAGAGATTGTCTGCACTCTTCTGCGTGACTACACGTTTTACCTTCAGGTCATCACGCGCAAGAAAGATCCGAAGCAGGAGCTGCATTCCCTCAATGTTGTTATCGAAACAGACATTGAAAAACGTGTCATCAATGAGACGAAGTTTTTGGATCAGGGCAATGTATTCAGCGCGTACTTCTTTCTTGATGATACTCATGAATCTCCCTCATTTCCTCTGCTATTACCATATTATGTAACAAAAAAGATATTGTCAAGGCTGGAATCCACGAGGCACATTGATGAAGTACGGTAAAAGAAAGGGCTCGCACCATCATCGTGTGCGAGCCGTATTCCGTCTTATTCCAACGTTACAATCTTGTTCTTGAGCACGTAGACGAGTGCCTGCGTGCGGTCATTGACCTTGAGCTTGTGGAAGATGCTCGTGAGGTGATTCTTGACCGTCTTTTCGCTCAGCCCGAGTGCCTTGCCGATGTCCTGATTCGACAGCCCCTTCGCAATGCAGCCGAGCACGTCCATCTCACGCGGGGTGAGGCGTTCGCCGCGGCTCTCGTCCCAGATCTCCTTTGCCATGCGGCTGACATCACCGCAGACGGCAGAACTTCCAAAAAGCCGCTCCGCGAGTTTCGGATAGACGAACGGGTTGCCCTCGTTGACCATGTGGATCGCCTTGATGAGAACGTTCGGCTCAACATCCTTCAGCAGGTAGCCGAGCGCACCGTTCTTAAGGAGTTCGAGAACGTAGTTGTCGCTGTCATGAATCGTGAGTGCAATGATCTTCGTTCGCGAACGCGCCTGTTTGAGCTGCTTTGTGACCTCCAGCCCCGTCAGTCCCGGCATATTGATATCGAGGAGCAGGATGTCGGGCTTGAGCATGAGTGTGCGTGCGAGGGCTTCCTGCCCGTCTTCCGCTTCGCCGACGACCTCGAGATCATCCTCGAAGTTCAGCACGCGCTTGATGCCCTGCCGCAGCAGTGCGTGATCGTCTGCAAGTAATATCCTGATAGCCACTGACATCTCCTCTTTTCCATTGCATCCTGCAATAATGAAAAGCACCAATCCGTTGATCTGTGCTTCCCTATCCTTCATCCAGCACATGAGCTGTGAGAAAAATCATGAGTTCGGTCTCGGTCTTGCTCGTCCGCACGGAGCGGAAAAACGCGCCAAGTATGGGAATGTCTCCGAGAAACGGTATTTTTGAAAGCGATCGTGATTCATCACTGTCGATGAGGCCGCCGATCACCATCGTCTCGCCGTTTTTCAGACGGACGGTCGTATCCGCGCTGCGCTTCTGAAAGCGGTACGCCTTGAGATCCTCGACAAAGACGGGTGTGCTGACCTCCGTATGCACGCGTGCGACGATGCTGCCGTCTTCGGTGACGCGCGGCGTATAGCGCAGAATGATCCCCGCCTCGCGGTAGTCGATGCCCGTCGTTGTGACGCTGTTGGCGTTCACGACACGCGGCACGGGTACTTCGGTACCGATGTTGATCACGGCCTCATGCCCCTGTACCGTGGTAATGTTCGGACGCGCAAGCATCTTTGCCCGACCGTCCGTGATGAGTGCGCGAATCGCCGCCGTGTAGTAGAGCTCATAGGGAAGCCCCTCGGGACCTCTGCCAAAGCGAATAATGCCCGGTGCGCTTGTCCCGCCCGTCCCCGCATTGCGTTCCCTGACCTGCCAGTCTCCCGCTACATCACGTCCGACCTTTGGGTACTGCGGCAGCGATGACCACGTCCAATCAATACCGAGTTCCTTTGCCGCCTGCTTTGAAACAGCGACAACACGAGCCTCAAGCGATACCTGTTTGGGCGCTACGTCAAGCGCAGAAAGTATTTCGCGAACGGCAAGAGCCTCCGATTCTGTCCCATAAAAGAGCAGTGTGTTTGTGGCACGATCCACAAGAACACGCCGCTGTACGTCAGAATCAGAGTCCTCATTCCATCCCTCCTGATTACTTTTCGACACGGCTGCCCGTTTTCCTTCACCAATCAGGGATAAATTTGCAGCGTGCGCAAGTTCCTCCGGATCACCGTAACGCACGGTATACGTATGTACACTACGACTCTCTGCACGTGTATCCTTGGCAAGTGCGAGAAAAACATTGCCATGACGCTCGATGGGAATGCCGCGTGTCGCGGCGACAAGGCGGAGCACATCCTCCCCCTCTCCCGTGAGATGTGCCGTCACCGAGCCGGTCACACTGTCGTCAACGATGAGGGGAATTCCCCCCATGCGTGCCACGGCGCGTAGGACAGCGCGTACGTCGCCGCCCGTGACATCGATCGTAACAGGAACAGCGGCGGCAGGAACAGGATGCAGGAGCACAGACACAAGCCCTGCTGTCACAATCCATCGTCTCATACGTTCCTACTCCCTTGTCAGTGTGATTGTCCCCTGTGCAGAGACCAGTGTCGCGGATGTATCCGAGAGTGCATGGAGCGTATATCCATGCCATACCTCACCGAGGCCGAGTGCCGCCCCCTCCTCGCCGCGTGCAAGGATTGCAATGCGTACGCCGTCCGTCCCCGTCACCACTCCGCGCAGAACGAGAGGAACGGGGGGAGGCATGGGCGGAGCAGCGGTCATTGGAGGAGTCGGCGGTACAGGCAGCGTTTCGGGTGGCAGCGTCGGGTCTTTGGGTACTGCTGCAATTGTCACGGAGGGCACCTCATGTGCGCGCTCGTGTGCATCCGAAAACGGATTGCGCAGCGCAGTGCGTTTGGCTGCCGCCGAGAGCCCTGCGATCTCCAACGAGGGCGGCGGCGTTATTGCGCTGTGCTGCACGATGGCAGCGGGCGCATCGGCATCCGCCCACAGGAGATATGCGCCGCTTACGGCGCACAACAACAACGCCGTTCACGCATTCTACGGCACGAAAAATGAAA
>CALJPB010000284.1 GCA_937981305.1 uncultured Selenomonas sp. | reverse complement strand
CCCGCCACGAGCATGGAGGCGGCGACAGCAGCCCCCAGAGGAAAGCTGCCCTCAACCGTCAGATCGGCAATATCCAAAACACGATAAGTCAGATAGACGCCGAGCGCATAGAGTCCCCAGAGGACACCCTGCGCCGTCGTCGCAATGACGAGATCCATAACGTCACTCCCTATTTGTCCGAAAAAAAGCGGACACGCTGCGTGCCCGCTCCGCTGTGTGTGTCTTCCTTACGGCACAATCGTCGCACCGCTCAGTACATCGGCAGGAATCGTCAGACCGATTTTCTCTGCATTCTTCTTGTTGATGACAACCACAAGATCATGCGCGGTCTCAATCTTCATCTCCGACGGCTTTGCCTTGCCCGCAAGAATATCCGCCGCCATATGACCCGTCTGGACACCGAGCTTGTAATAATCGATCCCCTTGGTTGCAAGCGCTCCGGCAGTAACACCGCCGACATAGCCGCAAATCACACCTTTGCCCGCAGGATCGGTAACGCTGGTAAGCGTCGGCATTGCCGATGCGATCACATTGTCCGTCGGCTCATAGAATACATCCACATCGTTGATGATGCTTTGCGCCGCCTGCTGGATATCGTTGACCGTCGAGATGGTTGCGACACGCACGGTCAGCCCCTTCGACTCGGCGTATTCCTTCATCGCCTTGACCTGAATCTCCGAGTTGACCTCGCTTGAGGAGTAGATCGTGCCGATCGTCTTTGCATTCGGATAGAGCTTCATGAGGAGGTCAATCTGCTCGGCAATCGGCGTGAGATCACTTGTCCCCGTGACATTTCCGCCCGGCGCATCGTTCGACTTTACAACCTTCGCACTCACATAGTCCGTGACCGCCGTACCAACAATGGGGATGTCCTTCGTTGCATTTGCCGCCGACTGCACCGCCGGTGTCGCAATCGCACAGATAAGATTCACCTTGTCGCTGATAAAGCGCTGCACGATATTCTGTAGATTCGACTGATCCGCCTGCGCGTTCTGGCGATCAATCGTGAGATTCTTCCCCTCCTCGTAGCCGCGCGCCTTGAGTCCATCCACGAACCCACGATTCGCCGCATCGAGAGCATTGTGCTCGACCAGCTGGACAATGCCGATCTTATACGACTTCTCACCGCTTGCCTTCTGATCGCCGCCGCAGCCCGCCATTATGCCGAGCCCGTACACTGCGATGCCAAGAGCGAGTGCTTTCACTGCCGTTGTCATCCGCATCGAATTCCCACCTTTTCTGTTGTTCTAATTTTACAATACTGATTTATTATACATGGACATCATCAAAAAAGCTAGTATTCATACAATGAAAAATGCGAAAGGACTGCTTCGAGAAGCAAAAACTTCCCAAAGCAGCCCTTGTCTCATGACGTTTGTCCTTCTTTTAAGAGATCCTCAAGCGTATGCCATGCAAGCACCGCACATTTCACGCGTGCGGGCATATTCGAGATATTCTTGAGCGCGATGGCTTCATCCAGCTCCTCAAGAGCACTGTCATCCGTAACCTCGCGCTTGATCATCGCGGTGAAGAGCTGCGCAAGCCTGTGCGCCTCCTCGACCGTCTTGCCGCGCATCAGATCGATCATGATGTCCGTGCTCGCCTGCGAGATTGCACAGCCAACACCGGTAAAGCCGGCATCCTTTATAACACCGTCCGCAATCTCAAGCTCAAGCGTGATCTCATCACCGCAGCTGGGGTTGTGCCCACGCTCGCGTACCGTCGCGGTGGCAAGGGCTCCCTTGTTCTCGGGCGCGCGGCTGTGTTCGCCGATAACCTCCGTATAGAGATCACTGAGTGCCGATCCCTCAGTCGCCATAGCCGAGCACCCCCCGTACCTTTTTCAGTGCCTCAATGAACCGGTCAATGTCCTCATGTGTGTTGTAGAGATAGAAGCTCGCACGGCAGGTCGCATTCTGCCCGAGATAGCGCATGAGCGGCTGCGCGCAGTGATGCCCCGCACGGATTGCGACACCGTAGCTGTCGAGAATCGACGCCACATCATGTGGGTGAATATCCTTCACGTTGAACGTGATGATCCCCGTCTTATTGTCGCGCGCAGAGTCGCAGCCATACAGTTCCACAAAGGGCAGCTCCCGCAGCTTCGGCAGCGCGTAGGCGAGGAGGTCGCGCTCGATCGCCTCAATGCGGTCAAATCCCACCTTCTCGAGGTAGTCAATCGCCGCAATCAGCCCCGAGGCGCCGCTGACATTCTGCGTCCCCGCCTCGAACTTCGCGGGCAGCTCCGCATAGGTCGTCTCCTGCTCGCCGACATACTCAATCATATCCCCGCCGAAGAGGAACGGCGGCATCGCATCGAGAATGTCATACTTGCCGTAGAGCACACCGATGCCCATCGGCGAGAGCATCTTATGCCCCGAGAACGCGAAGAAATCCGCATCCATCGCCTGCACATCCACCGCAATATGCGGAACGCTCTGTGAGCCGTCCACGACGATGACCGCCCCGACCGCATGAGCGCGGTCGGCAATCGTACGCACATCGTTGACAAGGCCGAGCACATTCGACACATGAGTCACAGCGACAATTTTCGTCTTTGCCGTGATCTGCGCCGCAATATCCTCTGCCGATAGGTTGCCGTCCTCCGCGAGATAGATGTACTTGAGCGTCGCCCCGCGCGCCTTTGCGACGAACTGCCACGGAACAATATTGCTGTGATGCTCCGAGACCGTGATGACGATCTCATCGCCCTCGCGGATATTTGCGCGTCCGTAGCTGTATGCAACGAGATTCAGCGCCTCCGTCGCATTCTTCGTAAAGACAATCTCCTCGGGGCGTGCCGCACCGATGAATTTCTGCGTCCGCACACGCGCCGTTTCGTAGATGTCCGTTGCCTTCACCGACAGCTCGTATGCGCCTCGATGCGGATTCGCGTTGCAGTAGGTGCAGTAGTCGGCGACCGCCTTGATGACCGCCTCCGGCTTCTGCGTCGTCGCACCGTTGTCGAGGTAGACAATGGGGCGGCCGTTCATCTTCGTCTGCAGGATCGGGAAATCCTGCAAATACTCGTTATTCCTGCGTTCCACCCAAAAGTCTCCTCTCAAGGTAGCTGCCGATCTCCGCACGCAGCTCTTCGCTCTCAATGCGTGCCAGTACCGGCTCAAAGGATGCCTCGACAATCAGCTGCTGCGCCGCACGCTCGTCAAGCCCACGGCTCATCAGATAAAAGAGCTTGTCCTCGTCCATCCGCCCGATGCTGACCGCGTGATGCCCGTCCACATCGCCCTCGTGTGAGAGCATGAGCGGAACACTGCGGTTGCGTGCATGGGGCGAGAGAATCGTGACCTCCTCGTCCTCCTTGCCAACCGAACCGCGCGCCCCCTGAACGAAGTCCAATGTCCCGCGAAACGTCTTGACACTGCGGTCAAGCAGAGCACCGCGCACCTGCATATTCGCATCCGTACGGCGGCCTTCCTGACGGATGATATAGTTGAGGTCGATCTTGCGCTCCTCATCCCCGAAGTACAGCCCCCAGACATCCGCACGCGCCTCATCGCCCGCGAGCGTCACGCGCAGTTCCGATGCCGTATGTGCCGCCCCCGCCTCGACGAGCGTACAGGAGAACAG
>CALJPB010000283.1 GCA_937981305.1 uncultured Selenomonas sp. | reverse complement strand
CTGTGTCGACAAATCCTCCACATAGCCCTTGCTATGCGTCCGGTTTGTCTCCTTGACAGGACAAAAAATCTGCACCAATCTGAGAGTCTATTTTATCAGCGATTCACATTTCCGCTAGGAGGTGATGCCGTGGATTTTGACTGTTGGACCGGCATCAAAATCGGAACGAAACCATGTACCATTGTGGGAAAGATCCGATACAAGGAGAAAACATCGGATGATGTATGGACAGAGTATAAGCTTATCACGAATGACACCAATGCACACATCTGGCTGAGCATCACAGACGATGGACTCTCATGCATCATCTCCTCCTCTGCGGGAAACAATGTGCCGAAGGGCTACCGTCTCCATGACAGCGGCACGGAGGTTGTAACAGGGGTCTGGGGCGATACGGATGCGGCGGTCGGCGATGAGACGAGGTATGAGCAATACGAGAGCGCAGACGGCAGGAACACCTTCTTTGTCGAGTATTGGAACGGCAGTCGCAGCAGTTCGCAGGGAGGAAAGATCTCCGCTTCCACAATCATCGCGGACACGGACACGGATACGAGTAAGCGGCAGAAGGCACGGGCGATGTATCGGCGATCGAGGCTGCGCAACTCCCTCATCGAGCCGGTTGCAGGTCTTGCCGGAGCCTGCATCATCCTGCTCCTATCCGTCGCTCCCGACTTCGACACGCGGGACTACTGGCACGCGTTCCGCGATTTCGTGAATCTCCCCTATGTCATGCACGAACGCCTCAGTGATGCCCCCTACCACACGGAGCAGCAGGAGGAGGACGGCACTCTGGTTTACACGGCGCACGTCGATGCAGGCATTGCCGCTCTCGATCTCATCGAGGGCGTGGACGGCAGGGTGGAGGATGCGTACGAAATGCTCGGTGATGCGGAGCATCCGATCATCATTCGCACGCGGGAGGAGACCGCACGTATTACGAGCGCGGCGGATGGCACAGCGCACATTGTCGTGACGCAGACAAGCCCCGACCGCGCACCTGACGCCGACCGGCTTCAGCGCAGTCATACCCTCCTCCGCTACGCCGTGCTCGTTCGCACGGGCGATACACGCGGACGGGCGGAGGTGGTAACAGAAACGCCGTAACAAGAGGTGCTTTGCCGACATTTTTTCTTTGAGGTGTATCGCACGCGAAACACAGCTGCATAAAGGAGAACCCACATGATTGATCTGTCCGTACTGATGCTTACCGTATTCTATGCCGGATTCGGCGTCCTGCTCATGATCGTGTCCAACATCGTGATCGACTGCTTCATCCCCGGCGACTTTGCCGAGGAGATTCGGCGCGGCAACCGCGCGGTCGCGTGGCTGTCGGCGGGCTCGTTCATCGGCATCGGCGAGATTCTGCGCGCCGTCATTATGTCCTCCGCGTGCGAGACGATGCCGGCGGACTTTGTGCAGGGCGTTGTCGCGAGTGCGGTCTACGCTGCCGTCGGCATCCTCTGCTTCATCGCCGGTTTCTTCGTCATCAACGCGTGGCACCGCAAATACAAGCTTGCCGCCGAGATCCAGCGCGGCAACACGGCGGCGGGCATCTTCGTGTTCGGGGTCTTCGTCGGGCTGTCGCTTGTCATCAGCGGCGCGGTTCACTAAATCAATTGTCAGCACATATCGTGAAGCATCATACAAATACAATCCATCTTAGAAAGGATGTGAACGATGGAAAACATGGGACGCAAAGCCGCCATCCTCGCCGCCGCATTTGCCTCGGTCGGCGCGCTCGGTGCAGCGTATTTCTATCGTCATGACATCGCCTTTTCCATATGCGATGTCGTGCATCCCGAGTGGAACGCAGGCGAGGCGCGGCTCGCCGATGCCTATGACCGCCGCTACACCCTGCTCAACAACGGCGACGGCACGGAGACCGCGCTCTATGACGACAGCACCGCCGTCACCTTTCGCCATGACGGCGCGGGCGATCTCGTCTGGCTGTTCGGTACGGCGAGCCTCCTCGCCCCCCTCGCACCGAACTATTTCGCATTTCACGGATTTTCCTACGCGGGCGGCACAATGGATCTCGCGCAGATGACCTACCGCACAAACGCGCCGCTCTCACCGCTGCCCGAGAAATATACCGCATCCGGCACGGGCACACATGCACACGGGATAAATCACAGCTATGCGGGGCGCGGCAACTACAACGAGCGAAAGAGTTCCCAGTCGGGCGAGGTCAGTCGCAGATCCGGCTTCGGACAGGCGGGCATCCGCTCCTCGGGAGGTTCGTAACGTGAGCATCACACAGAAAGAGACCTACATCGACGCACTTGACCCGACAATCTTTACCTATATCCAATACGGTGACTATGCTGACCGCTACCCCACACATACGGTGCAGGAGTTCCCACAGGACTTCTATGACGAGATGCGCCGTGCCTCGGCGGGGCTGTTTCGCATCTTCTGCAAGGCAGCGCAGGTGCTGCAAAACGCTCCCGACGATTTCGCGCGTGCGATGGATCTGCCACGCGAGCTGCTTCCCTATCTGCGCGTCCCGAATGCGTTCGGACTGCCGACATGGCTCTCGCGCTTTGACTTCGTCCTCGACGCGAAAGGGCGTATCCGCATGGTCGAGATCAATGCGGATACGCCCTGTTTTATTGTAGAATCCTTCTATGCCAATGGCGTTGCGGCAGCGTATCATGGCCGGCGTGACCCGAACGCGGGGATGCGGGCGCAGCTGCGGGACTTCCTCGCGCAGCTGCACGCGCGGCTCTGTGCGCCCGCCGTTGATCTCTCCCGACGGACGATCCAAGATCGCCCCTTCGTTTTTTCCTGCTTTGACGACTACCCCGAAGATCTCGCGACGACGCTGTTCCTCATGCGCCTGATGCAGGAGGGCGTGCCGCACGGCGACATCCGCTTCCTCTCGTTCTACGAGATGGAGATTGACGAGCGGGGCATCCCTCTCGCGGACAACATATATACATCTGCGCTCTATCGGCTGCATCCGATGGAGATACTGATTGATGAGCACACGGCGGACGGTGAACCGCTCGGTGCGCTGTTTCTGGATTTATATAAGGAAGGAAAATTTGCACTGATGAATCCGCCCGAGGCGATTCTCCTGCAAAACAAGTCCTTTATGGCACTCGTCTACGCACTCGCACGGACGGAGCAGTTCCTGACCGCCGAGGAGTGTGCTCTCATCCGCCGCTATCTCGTCCCCTCGTATTTCGAGGAGGATTTTGCCGCGCTCATGGACGGTACATACATCCGCAAGGAGATCTGGGGGCGCGAGGGGAAGAACGTCCGTCTGGTCGAAAAGCGGGACGGACACGCAGAAACAATCCACGAGAAGCAGCCCGACAACGTGGACGAGATCATCTGCCGCCCGAGCCGTGCGGCGATGTATCAGGACTTCGTCCGTCAGCCGCGCTTCGTCCATACCGTCGACTCCGGCACGGTGGAGGGATATCTTACACTTTCGTGCTTCATGCTCTTTGGCACGCCCTCCGCCGTCGGCGCACGCTTCTCCCCCGCCGCGATCGCGGGCACGGAGGCGTACTTTCTGCCGCTGGCCATAGGATCATAGACAAGAAAAAAGACGGAAAGGCAATGCGCCTATTCCGTCAATCGAAACTTTGTGCTATACTGAATATGTGGCTGACGATCGTAGGTTTTCTCCCGCAAGGGAGGTGATGTGCATGAGCCTGTATGAAATACTTTCGCTCGTGCTAGCGGCGGCAACGCTCGCGGTCAACATCATATTCTTGCTTGTAAAATAGACAAGAAAAAAGAACCTACCGCAAGGTAACGACGGCTCTTTCTTCAAACACAAAGATTCGAGGGAGAGACCGACGGAACCACTCGTCAGTCACTCTTTTTGTATCTTTATTATACCCGCATCAAAAAAAACTGTCAAGCCTCGCGTCGTCGCCCCCACCAGCTTCCCGCGAGGAAGAGGACGAGCGAGGCTGTGATGCCGACGGCGATGGGGTGCAGCCCGAGCGGTTTGAATCCTGCCGCCATCGCGACGCAGTAGATGACGGTGCCGCCGCCCATCGCGGCGAGTGCGCCCGTACGGTTCGCCCACGTGGTAAAGAGTCCGAACACGAGCACCCAGAAAAACGCCGTCTCAAGCCCGCCGAACGCAAACATATTGATGAGCCAGATGAGCGACGGCGGCGCAACGGCAAGCACGAACACGATGATGCCGAGCGCGGCAGTGACCCCCATCGAGAGCCGGCGCAGCGTCTTTTCCTCGACGCACTTGCCACGCTGCTGCTGATGGTGGAGGTAGACATCCTTCACCACTGCCGACGAGGCGACGATGAGCACGCCCGAGATCGTGGAGATTGACGCCGCCAGGGGGCCGATGATCGCAAATCCGAGGAGTTCGGGCGGCATGACCTGCGCCATGAGCTGTGGAATGACACTGTCCACACCACCGAGTGCTTTTGCATCGACGCCGAGCACGCCGCGCCCGAGTACACCGACGAGATTCACGGCGATATTCATAAAGGCGATGACGACCGTGCCGATAATCATGGCGCGGTGCATATCGCGGCTGCTCCGATAGCTGATGCCGCGCACCACCGACTGCGGCAGGGCAATCGTGAGTGCCCCCACGAGCAGCCACTGCGAGATATAGAGAGAGATGGGCATACGTCCCGCTGCCGTCGGTGTCAGCATCTCGGGATGTGCCGCACGCAGATTTGCGAGAATCGCCGCAAGTCCCCCACCCGCCTCAAGCACATAGTAAAAGAGCAGGACGATGCCGAGCATCATGACAATCGCACAGCAGGTATCTGTCAGTGCAACAGCACGGAATCCCCCGATCGATGTATAGACAACGACCACAATACCGAACAGTACCAGACCGAGCTCGTAGCTGTAGCCCGTGACGGCGGCAAAGAGCTGCGCCCCGCCGACGAACTGCGCGACCATCGACGCGGCAAAGAAAATCACGATGGCGAATGCCGCGAGTGCCGCAAGAGCGTCCGACTGATAGCGGTGACGGATGATATCGACAATGGTGACGGCGTGGATGCGCCGCGCCAGACGTGCGACCTTCTTGCCGAAGATGCCGAGCACGAGGAAGATCGTCATGGTCTGGATGACCGCCATGTAGATCCAGCCAAAGCCGATCTCGTACGCCATCCCCGGCCCGCCGACAAACGAGCTGACCGAGCTGTAGGTCGCGACCATCGTCATCGCGAGCACGAACGCGCCGAGCGTCTGCCCGCCGACGAAGTAGCCCGAGAGGAAGCCGCCCGTGTGACTTTGCCGCCGCACATAGATGCCGAGCGCGAGCATTGCCGCCATGAAGCCGAGGAGCGGCAGGAGCACCATGAGATTGCCGTTCATCGCGATGCCCCCTCTCCGCGTTCATCGAGGGGAACGTCCTCCGCTGCAAATGCCAGATAGACAGCGAGCACAGCCCCTACGGCGAGCACGCCGACACTCGACGTAACCGCCCAGAGCGGGAATCCCGCGATTGTCACATCGACCTCTGCAAGACCGAAGCCGAGCACCGTCCAGAGGACGGCAAAGAGAACACCTGCGGCAGCGGTACGCCTCGCCTCGCGAGCGATGGCGTCCGCCGCCTTTTTTTCATCATGCATGATGAACCTCCTATGAAATTCCTGCCGTCAAAGGCGCATGGCTCTTTGCGGCATCATCCGAATACCGCCCTATCCTACCACAGTTTTCTCCCTCACGCAATTTGGGTCCTGCAAAAACTTTTGCCCGAAACATTTGCAAGGCAGTACACATCTTTGACAAAATTTTGAAGATAACGTACGAAAAGCACTTGATTCCTGAAGGAAAAACATATAATATCGTGAATATCTATAACTAAAAGCAACGTAAAGGGGAGAACGGATTTTGGGAATCAAACAAAAGCTGCTGCTGATGGGGGTACTCATGGCACTGCTCGTCGTCGCGATCTGCGGCATCGGCTACCACCAGGCACAGACGGCGCTCGAAGAGAGCGTATCGGGGGAGATCAACGCTGCGCTCACCGTCGAGGCGGAGAAACTGGACGGATGGATGTCGCGCAAGATCCAGCGTGTCGAAAGTGCCGCAAATCTCGTCGCCTCACTTGACGGCAACCCGATCGAGATGGATCCTGCCGTCATGAGTCTCGCCATCGGCGACAAGGACGTGATCGACCTTGCCTACGGTGCGGAGGACGCGCGCTTTATCAGTTGGAGCGACGGCAACCTCACGGGCGAGTTCAACCCGCTGGATCGTCCGTGGTACACGGGCGCAAAGGCAGCGGGCAAGACCATTGTCACCTCCGCCTATCAGGATTCCATCTCCAAGAAGATGGTCGTCTCCGTCGCCGTCCCCTATAACGGGGCGGACGGCAAATTCCGCGGTGTTGTCGTCTCCGATATCTCTCTGGACGCTCTCGGAGAGCGTGTCAACGCTCTGAAATTCCACGGTGCGGGCGCGGGCATCATCGTCGAGCAGGACGGGCTCATCATCGGCTCTACCGAAGGCCTGACCATGCACAATGCGACCGAAAATCCCGTACTCAAAGAGCGTTTGCCCGAGATGCAGCAAAAGAAAAACGGCTACTTTGCAATGGAAAAGGACGGCGAGCAGCAGATCATTGCGTATGCGACCGCCCCCGCCACCGGCTGGATTGTCGCCATTGCCGTGCCCGAGAGCGTCGCCTTCGCACAGCTCGCAAGCCTCAAGGCGACCTACAGCGTGCTGAGCCTCATCGGCATCCTGCTCGTGGCGGGCATCATCTTTGCCCTCCTGCGCTTTGCTGCGACCATCACGGGGGCGACCGGACGTCTCATGCACCACGTCGATGCCCTCGCGAAGGGCGACCTCAGCCTGAACGATCTTCCGGTTACCTCGCAGGATGAGCTCGGACAGCTCGCCGCGAACTTCAACACGATGATGAAGAACATCCGTAACGTCATCCGTCAGGTTGCGGGCACCGCCGAGCAGCTTGCCGCCGCCTCTCAGCAGCTCACGGCAGGGGCGCACCAGATGGCAGAGTCCGCCACCGAGATCGCCGGCACGGTCGCAAACGTCGCCGACGGCACGGATCGCCAGCGCGAGAGCATCATGGACGCGAAGAAGAACATCGACATCGTCTCGGGCGACATCGAGCGTGTCACGCACGAGGCGGAGCGCGTCGCGGGCAGCTCTTCCGCGACCGCCGAGGCAGCCGAAAAGGGCGAAGCCCTCATGAATGACGCTATGGCAAAGATGAACGGCATCGAGCAGAGCGTCCTGCGCTCCGCCGAGGTCGTCGAGAAGCTCGGCGAGAGCTCCAAGCAGATCGGTGAGATCGTCGAGACCATCTCCGCCATCGCCGAGCAGACCAACCTCCTCGCCCTCAACGCCGCCATCGAGGCAGCGCGTGCAGGGGAGACAGGACGCGGCTTCGCCGTCGTCGCCGAGGAGGTCCGAAAGCTCGCCGAGCAGTCCCGCGAGGCAGCAGATCAGATCAAGGAGCGCATCGCGGGTGTCCAGAGCGACACGGCACAGGCGGTCAATGCCATGCAGAGCGGCACGAGCGAGGTGCAGGCAGGCACGACCGCCATCCGCGAGGTCGGCACACAGTTCGAGAACATCACGCGCATGGTCGACGAGATAAAGGAGCAGATCGCGAACATCAACAAGTCCATGCAGACCGTCACACATGGTACGGAGCTGATTGTCCAGTCCGCTACAATGGTGGGCGAGATCACGGAGAAAACGGCGGAGAATATGCAGAGCATCTCCTCCTCGTCCGAGTCGCAGTCCGCCTCAAGCGAGGAGATTGCCTCCGCATCCCAGTCCCTCGCCATGCTTGCGACCGACCTGCAGAACACGACACACAAGTTCAAACTCTAAAGAGTAGAAAAGGAATCGCTGATAAAATGAAGTCCGTCAGATTGGCGTAGATTTTTTCGTCCGA
>CALJPB010000282.1 GCA_937981305.1 uncultured Selenomonas sp. | reverse complement strand
AATAGATATATAACAATAAGAAGGCACGGATCCATCGTTCCGCTGTGAACACATCCATACACGAGCAATGCCTATGCCGTTCAAAGCGCCCCTTCCCCCGCTTCGCGGTCCCCCTCCCCCGTGGCGCACGGGGGAGGCTTTGGACGCGGTAGATCAGCCTCCCCTGCCAAGGCGGGGGAGGTGGCACGCGTTAGCGTGACGGTGGGGGCGCTTTGAGCGATGGATGACACCTTTCATCGCGTGAAAAAAAGAACAGGTGTGCAATGCAGTGTTTGCTTTGCACACCTGTTCTTGCGTTCAGCAGCTACTCCATCGGATATGCCGCCGTAAAGAGGCGCGGTGCATCCTGCCGTGCAATCGTGAGCGTGAAATCGCCCGCTGCGTAGGACGCAAGCACGGAATTCGGATAGTAGATCACGAGACTGCCGTCCGCTGCCATGTACCAGCAGAACGACGCGAGCCCCTTTTCTGCCGGATGCTGCATGAGCAGTGCCTCCATGACACCGTGCGGGAAATCCCGCTCCACTGCTGCGGGGTACTGCGTTTGGAATGCCGCCTCAATGGCGGCGATCAGGAGCATTCGGTTCGTGACAATCTCATCGAGCGCGATTTGCCGCCCCGTTCTCCGATCAAAGGTATACGCATCGACATGGGGGATGGGATGCGGCCCGCCCGCATACGATGAACCCTCCATAAAGAACGAGATGAGCTGCTCATCGACTCGCCCCCACCGCGAGATGGGCGTGATGTCGCTGTAATAGAAGGGGAGCTTGTAACCGTCCCTGCGTGCTTTCTCGCTGAAGGTACGGATCGGGCTGTGCCATGCGCCCATGCTCTGCTCCGCAGACCACTCTCTCAATGCCTTTGCCAGCGGTGAGCTGTCATCATCCACGAGCGCAATCTCGGGATAGACGGCGCGGTAGGCTTTGCTGTCGTCCTTGTCATAGACCGTCAGGACATGATCCTCGACCGTGAGCCATGAGACAGGGGGTTCTACGGAGCGTGACCAGTCCCGCGCCGCCATGTCCTGCACGTCCTCCAGGGACTGCGGCGGCCATGTGTGCTCCTCCGTTCGGTCATTCAGGACACCTTCTGCCGCTGAGAGAGGCGCACAGAGGAGGAGGGCGGACAGGAGGGCGGATAGAAACGTTTTGGTATGCATGGTTGTTCCCCTTTACTTCTCATGCAGCCAGATCGCACGGATGCCGGGGTTGTGCTCGGCGCAGATGTAGAACGCGAGCTGTGCCGTTTCCCCGTCGTAGCAGTAGCCGCAGATGGGCGGTGCGTTGTTGCTGCATTTGGGCTTCGGCAGGCAGCCGTACGCCTTCGCAAGATCCTCCTTCGTGCTGTCCAGATGGATGCCGCGCGGTGTCTCAAGGCTCTGCGACTCCTCGGACGGCTTTGAAAGGTACGCGTTCACGTCGTCCACGCCAAGATGCACGCTGATGACGTGCCAGCCCCTGTCCGAGCTGCGGTACGTCACATGGAGCGATGCGCCGTAGTCAATGGCGTGTATGCCGACATCCTCGCCGTTCCATACATCCACACCGTCTGCGTAGTGATTGCCATTGCCGTAGAACTCCTCGACCTCGGCACGCGTCGCGCCGAGGCGGATGCCGCCGAGTGCCATATCCTCCTCCGTGATTTCCGCCGCGCAGAGGGCGGCGGGGAGAAGAATGAGCGCGAGGATTGCAGCGCAGAGCCATGATTTGATCTTCATGAACGATCACCTCCGTCAGGGATCACGGATACATTCCGTATTTTCTTTATCTTAACATAAAAATCTTCGCCTGTGACCTGTCATATGTGACAGGTTTTTTAAAAATTTGGAAAAATTTTGAGCGTTTGCCGGCGGAACGACCGAGAACGGCGTACCATCCGATGCATTTATTTTATTAACGTATCAGTGATTTTGAAAATCTATTTGCAGATTCGTCCCATTTATTTATAATAAACCGAAAATAAATTTGAGAAAACACGGATGAATTCAGCCACGCCATCCTGACGCAGTTTGTTGTCCGCACACCGCCCTTGATTCTCCACATCGCTTTGGCGATGCTCTTGTTCGGACGAAACATCTACGCCATGCGGAGGGTCTGTTTTATCCGTGATTTCTTCCTTCCAAAGGATGATACGACATGAAGCAACTGACACTTCTATGTATGCTCGCCGCCTTTCTGGTCTGTGCGGGCGGCTGCGGGACGGAGAAGGGATGCAACGATGCTGTGCAAGGCTCCCGTATTGTCTGCGGTACGTCCGAATACGATCAGCTCAATCCGTTGGAGGATGAGTACAGCGGGGGGGTTCTCCTGCTCTTTGACGGGGTGATGCGGCGCGATGGAACGGGCGCGGTCGTGCCGGGGCTGGCGGAATCGTACGAGTATGATCCCGATACCTATACCTATGTGTTCCACCTGCGCGACGGGGTGCTCTGGCACGATGGAAAGCCGCTGCGTGCGGCGGATGTCAAATTCACCATCGAGACGGTGCTGGATCCCAACGTCAAGACGTACAACAAGTCGAATTTCGAGGATGTGCGCGAGATCACAGAGATCGACGACCGCACGGTGCGCATCCGCCTGTCCGCGCCGAATGCGGCGTTCCTCGACTATATGCTCCAGCCGATCCTGCCCGCACATCTCCTGGCGGGGCAGGATCTGAAGACGACGGGCTTTTTCCACAGCCCGGTCGGGACGGGACCCTTCCGCATGGAGAGCTGGGAGGCGGGGCGACAGCTCGTACTCGCACGCAACGATAACTACTATCGCGGCGCACCCAAGATCGAGCACTTCGTCTTCAAATTCCTGCCGGATGATGCGACGGAGATCAAGGAACTCGAGAAGGGCAGCGTCAACCTGTCGAACCTCTCGGCGAAGGAGGCGGCGAACTTCGCGGGCAGGGAGGGTTTCCGCTGCTACGCGATGAAGTCTTCAAACTATGCGGCGATTCTCGTGAATTGGACGCATCCCTACTGGCAGAAAAACAAAGACCTTCTCCCTGCCATTGCCTACGCGATTGATCGGCAGAAGGTGATCGATGAGGCGCTGCTGGGAACGGGGATGCCCGCGTATGGGCCGCTGCAGCGCAACATCTATAACAATCCTGACATCCCGCACTACGACTACGACCCGGAGAAGGCACGGGCGATCCTCACGGCGGCGGGCTGCACGATGGGATCGGACGGATACTATATGCGCGACGGGGAGGAGGTCGGCTTTGTCCTCTCGCTGAAAAACGACAAGTACAGCCGCATTGACATCGCCAACGCAGTGGCGGCGCAGCTGCGGGAGATCGGCATTCACTGCACGGTGGAGACCCCCGCCAAGGTGGACTGGGACGGGCAGATGGCGTACCTGAGCCGCATCGGCAGCTCACTGGATGCGGATGTGCACACCTACAAGGTGTTTCGGACGGACGGCAGCGCGAACGACAGTCACTACTCGAATCCGCGCGTGGACGCGGAGCTCCTGGCGGCGCGGCGCACGTTCGATCCCGCCGAACGCAGGCGTCTCTATGGGCTGTTCCAGGAGGAGGTGGCACGGGATCTGCCGTACGTGTTCGTCTGCTACATCGACCGCAACATCGTGACGAGTTCGCGTGTGCACGGCATCACGGAGGATCTGGTGCTCGGTCACCGCGGCGCGGGGATGTTCTGGAATGTGAACGAGTGGACGGTGGATTAGTACATCCGCCTGTATCACAAAAGGGGCTGCTGCACGAAGTTTTCGCTTCGTGCAGCAGCCCCTTG
>CALJPB010000281.1 GCA_937981305.1 uncultured Selenomonas sp. | reverse complement strand
GTATTTCATCTTGCTGCGTATTATACGACCACCCACTCCTATGATGAGATTGACGATCTGATTGCGAGCAATGTCACCTTTGGGACGAAGCTGCTCGATGCGATGGATCGAAACAATGTGCACCGATTGGTCTATGCACGTTCCTCGTGGCAGCATTACCGCGGTGATGACTACGAACCCGCGAATCTCTATGCGGCATCGAAAGAGGCTTTTGATGCGATTGTCCGCTTCTACGAAGCGGCGAACTGCTTGCAGCGGATCGGTCTGACGCTGTTTGATACCTATGGGGAAGACGATCGGCGCAATAAACTGCTGGCGGTGCTGCCGAAAATTTCGGCAGAGGGAAAATGTCTCGCGCTTTCACCGGGGGAGCAGATGGTGGATTTCGTCCATGCGGAGGACGTGGCGCGTGCATTTGCGCTCGCCGGCAGCTATCTCGCGGCGGGGCGGACGGAACTCTGCGGTGATTACGTCGTATCCTCGGGGACGGCTGTGACGCTGCGCGAGCTGATCCACCGCTATGAATGTCTGTGCGGGGAACAGATGCCCGTCGACTGGGGTGCACGCCCCTATCGTGTGCGGGAGATTATGATTCCGTGGCGCGGTGGCAGGATTTTGCCGGGGTGGGAACGAAAACATAAGGAACTGATGTAAGGGTGTCAGAGGAAATGGGCTATCGTTATGTGAAGCAGTCTATGTCGAAGGGAGCAGACGTATGAAGGTTGTTATTTTGGCGGGCGGACTTGGCACGCGGATCAGCGAGGAGTCGGCACTCCGACCGAAACCCATGATCGAGATCGGTGGCAAGCCGATTCTCTGGCACATCATGAAGATCTATTCGCACTATGGGTTTCATGAATTTGTGATCTGTCTCGGCTACAAGGGCTATATGGTCAAGGAGTATTTTGCCGACTACTACCTGCACACGTCGGATGTCACCTTTGACTTCACACAGGGCAACAGCATGACGGTACACAACAATGTCTCGGAACCGTGGAAGGTGACGCTGGTCGATACGGGGCTCAATGCTCAGACGGGCTGCCGCATCAAGCGGATTCAAAAGTACATCGGTGACGAACCGTTCATGCTGACCTATGGCGACGGTGTAAGCGATGTTGATCTGAGTGTACTCATCGCGGCACACGAGGAAAAGAGGGGACAGGCACTCGTGACAATGACGGCGATTCAGCCGGGCGGCAGATTCGGTGTGCTGGATATCGAATCCTCGACGAATGAGGTCAGTCGTTTTGTTGAAAAGGCAAAGGAGGACGGCGGCTGGATCAACGGCGGCTTTATGGTGGTAGAGCCGGCGGTATTCGACTATCTGCGTGATGATGATGATTGTGTCTTTGAGACGGAGCCGCTTGAGACGATCGCGCGGAGCGGCGGGCTTCACGCGTACAAGCATACGGGGTTTTGGCAGTGCATGGACACACAGCGGGATAAGATTCGGCTGGAACATCGTTGGGAGACGGGGCGTGCACCGTGGAAGTTATGGTAATCATCAACT
>CALJPB010000280.1 GCA_937981305.1 uncultured Selenomonas sp. | reverse complement strand
CATGATCATACGATTCTGTGTAGTTAATGATCGCCTCCGCATAATGGACAGCTCCATTGACCGCATATTTTTGAATCGTTGCGTAATCCGGCTCTCCTTTTTTTGTCAGATTCGTGATCTCATGTTCCGTATTCTTTTTCTCCAAGCAATGTCGTATCCCCTTGACCTCAATCACCACGGGAATATAGCTGCAATGCGGCATCTCCAAAAAGACTTTGATATCCGGAAAATTTCCGCCTCGCCCCCCCCCGACTTTGAGTCGGCTTTTTTGAGTGCGCCATCAATCTCTTCATTCAAAGACTCGTTTTTTGTAAAATAACGAACGCCAAATTTCTTTAATTGCTCTTTTGCGAGGTCTTCCACTTGTTCTTCTATGCTTTTGGCAGCCATCCGCCCCGCACCTCCTCTACAAACAAAAATTCCTATGCTTATTATACCCAAAGCATTTGATCAAGTTCATCAAATGGAGGCGCACTGCATTCCTGCTTTTCCATCGTATAGTCGCCCCATCCGTTGTCAGGAACACATCGGCACACCCCATCTCAGCACTCGAAAGATGAAGCGCTGATTCAACAGCCCCATGCATATGCACAGGGCTGTTTCTCATACACGCGCTCAATAGCTCGGATACAGGCCGTCCCAGACGACGCGGCGGTAGTTCGTGCGGTCGGTGTCGCCCTCGGTGGAGATGCAGAGGATGCGGGAGTCCTTGCCAAGGCCGATGCGGTCGCGCAGGTAGTCGAGGCTGCGGTTCTGCATGAGCTCGGCAACGAGTCCCGTCGTGACCGCCCCGCTCTCGCCCGAGACGACGCGCGGATCGTCGTCCAGCGGGTTGCCGAGGATGCGCATGCCCTTCGCCGCGACCCACTCGGGCACGGAGACGAAGTGATCGACGTGATCCTTCAGAATCTCCCATGCGATCGTGCTCGGCTCGCCGCAGGAGAGCCCCGCCATGATGGAGCTGATCTCGCCCGTCACGATGTGCCGCTCGCCGTCGCTGGCAGCAGCTGTGCGATAGATGCAGTCTGCGCGGTTCGGCTCAACGATGGTGATGACGGGACGCTGCGCTCCATGATGCGCGGCAAGATAGCCCGTGACCGCGCCCGGCAGCGAGCCGACCCCCGCCTGCAGAAAGATGTGGGTCGGCATCTCACCGTACTGCTCTGCCGCCTCGTGCGCGAGCGTGGTATAGCCCTGCATGATCCAGAGCGGGATCTCCGTATAGCCGTCGAACGCCGTATCCTGCACGAGCACCCAGCCGCGCTCCTTCGCGAGGTTCGCCGCATGACGCACGGTATCGTCGTAGTTGTACGTCGTAAATGCCGCCTCCGCGCCGAGCCCGCGGATGTTCGCCAGACGCTCGGTCGAGCCGCCCTTGGGCATAAAGACATGAGCAAACAGGCCAAAGATCTTCGCCGCCCACGCGATGCCGCGTCCGTGGTTGCCGTCCGTCGCCGTCACGAGCGTGACCTTGCGCAGCTGTTCACGGTACTCCGGCTTCGTAAGGTTCTCATAGGTCATCGCGCCCTCAGGGAGCCCCAGATACTGCGCGAGATAGCGTGCGACCGCATAGCTCGCCCCGAGCCCCTTGAACGCGTTCAGCCCAAACCGACCGCTCTCATCCTTGACCGCAAGCCGCCCGAGCCCCAACCCCGCCGCAAGGCATTTGAGGTCGGCAAGCGGTGTCGGTGCGTAGTCCGGCAGACCCTGATGAAACGAGGCTGCACGCGCTGTCACGCCGGAGTCGAACGCAGTGACATCCGAACCCGTGCCGTCCGTATGCACGAGATGTACCGCCTTGATGGATTCATTCATAATGTATTCCTCCCAATCAATCGTATCCCTACATGTTCTTTCATTATATCATACGGATGAATCATTGGTAAGAATTGCACGATATATTTTTTCAGATATTCCTTCATTTTTCTGAATTTTTATTTGACAAGAATTTTGCACTTATATATAATAAGAACGAATCTCAGATTCTATTGGGAGGGAAGATGCTCGCCGCAGACACAATGCGCCGCATTGGAAACACAGGCACGCCTCCTCCCCTCAGGATTCAAAAGGAGGAATTTCCATGAAGAAAACTCTGGTATCCGCGCTCAGTGCGGCGCTCGTCGTCGGCGCAGCATCGACGACGTTCGCGGCGGCAAATCCGTTCAGCGATGTGC
>CALJPB010000279.1 GCA_937981305.1 uncultured Selenomonas sp. | reverse complement strand
TTCAGGAGTATGCTTCCTTTGGCTTTGGGCACAGTCAGGATATTTCAGAAAGTTTACGTCGTTTAGAATTAGGAGCGGATCTCAATATTCAAGAGCTTTTGGCTGTCAAACGTATTTTGCAGATGTCAGCAGAGCTCAAGGACTTTTATGATAATTTAGAAAATGTTGATTTGCAAATTTTGGATTGCTTATTTGAAAAGGTTGAAATGTTTCCTGATTTGCAAGGGAGTCTACAAGCCATCAATGATGGTGGCTTTATTGAAGATTTTGCTAGTCCTGAATTAACTAAAATTCGTCATCATATTCACCAAAATGAACAACAAATTCGTCAAATTCTTCAGGAAATGTTGAAGAAACAAGGTGATTTATTGGCTGAAAACCTTATTGCCAGTCGCAGTGGTCGCAGTGTTCTTCCAGTGAAAAATACTTATCGTCATCGTATTGCAGGTGTTGTTCATGATATTTCAGCTTCAGGAAATACGGTTTACATTGAACCTCGAGCTGTTGTTAATTTAAATGAAGAGATGACTCAGGCGCGTGCAGACGAACGCCATTGTGAGGGCGAGCGCAGTGATGCCGACAGCAAGACCGATGTAGCCGTTCCCTGTCAGACCGTCGACAACGTAGCCGACGAGCGAGCAGGCGGCTACGACACCGACATAGGGAAGCTGTGTCGATACATGATCGAGGTGGTGACACTGTGCGCCTGCTGAGGCGAGAATGGTGGTGTCGGAGATGGGAGAGGCGTGGTCGCCGCAGACCGCGCCCGAGAGGATCGCGGCGACGGAGACAACGAGGATGTCAGGCGCGGTCTGACCGAGAACGGCAATCGCAATCGGGATGAGGATGCCGAACGTACCCCAGCTCGTACCTGTCGCAAAGGCAAGTCCCGCCGCAACAAGGAAAAAGAGGGGCGGCAGGAACATGACAACCCCCGCATTTGCCTGCACAACAGAGCCGACAAAGCCGCCGAGGTCGAGATACTCCTTGCTGCAGATCCCCGAAAGCGTCCACGCGAGGCACAGAATAAAGATGGCGGGAGTCATCGCCTTGAATCCCCAGCCGAAACTGTCACAGAACACATTGAACGATACAACGCGGCGTGGGAGGTAGAGCAGCCCGGTAAAGACGAATGCGATGAACGAGCCGAGGACGAGGGATTTCGACGAGTCACAGTCCGCAAACGCATCCGCAATCCCCTTGCCTTCGTGGATGCCGCCCGTATACAGCATCCCGTAGATGCACGCGCCGATGAGCACGAGGAGCGGCAGCATGAGGTCAATCATCCTGCCGCGCCCCTCGCTTGCTGCACTGGCGGAGGCCTCCGCCGTGTCCTGGTACTCCTTCGGGATCTCGAACTCCACATTTGACCTGCGGACACTTTTGCGCATCGCACCAAAGTCGCGTCCCGTCCAGATAATAAAAATCATAAACATGAGGGTCAGCCATGCGTAAAGATTGAAGGGAATCGTCTGCAAAAAGAGCATGAAACCGTCGATCTGCGTATCCTCGGGCAGCGAGGAGCCGACGGCCGCCGCCCAGCTCGAGACGGGTGCGATGATACAGATCGGAGCTGCTGTCGCGTCGATGATGTAGGCGAGCTTCGTCCGTGCAATGTGGAATTTGTCCGTGACGGGGCGCATGACCGTACCGACCGTGAGACAGTTGAAGTAGTCGTCGATGAAGATGACGATGCCGAGCAGCACCGTGACCAGGGAGGCGCTGCGCTTGCTCCGAATCGTCCGCGATGCCCATTCGCCATAGGCGTTCATTGCTCCGGAGCGTGTGATCGCGGCGACGAGGATGCCGAGGATGACGAGGAAGACGAGGATGTTGACATTGCTGCCGACCTTGTCCGCCATCACCTGAAACATCGTGAGGGTCGCCTGTAGGAAGTTCCCTCCCGCGAAGATCATTGCGCCCGAAAAAATGCCGATGATGAGCGACATATAGACTTCCTTCGTCCAGAGCGCGAGGACGATGGTGATGATCGGCGGCAGAATCGACCATGCGGTTGCTGTCATGAGTTAGATACACTCCTCGGTTAAGATAGATTTATCGCTTTTTGCAACATTGTCCCCTATTATAGCAAAAAAATAAGATTTGGCAAAACTATCGGCAGAGAAATTTCAGCGAAGAACGCATTTTCCTCACCGTGGAAAACCATTGCCGGATTTGGAAATAATATTTCCATGAGGCAGGAGAATGTGATTCGGTGACGAATTAAAAATTCTAGAATGGAATCTTTTGGCGGCGGGCGGTACTGCCGCTGTGATGCGTGCGGTTTGCATGGTTCGCATGGGAGAATCGGGCGCAGGGAAAGGAGAGAAAGTTTTGCAGCAACCAGGGCAAAAACAGGGGAGGGGCATCGGCTTTCAGCTGAATGCAATCACGCTCATCGGCGTGGTTGTCATGGTGACGATCCTTATTTCGTTCGTCGGCTACCGTGCCTACGACGAACTTCTCAACATGGGGTCGCAGGCGAAGTACAATGAGCTGGGCGACAAGGTGCGCCCCGTAGTCGGCAGCTACGACGCGGTCAAGCAGTCGGGACTGGATCTGCGTCAGCACATCTACGAGCTCATGAAGGCTCCCCCCGAGGCACGCAGCCGTGAGGCACTGAACGCGCTGCTTGAGGATGTCATGGAGTCCAATCCGAACCTCGTCGGGGTGGGCGTGGTCTTTGAGCCGAA
>CALJPB010000278.1 GCA_937981305.1 uncultured Selenomonas sp. | reverse complement strand
GAACTCCGTCTGAATGTCGTAGTCATCGCGCAGAATGTCATAGACCTCAACGCCTGCAAGCCCCGTCGGACGTGTGAAGATGGACAACTTCGTCGTATCGAAGTCATAGACCGCAGCACCATCGACCAGTTCACGCCCATAGGCATAGTAGTCGCCGATGGCATTGATCTCATCGCGTGCATAGGCGACAAGATCAATGATTTTATCAATGACCTCACGCCCGCGCAAGGCGAGATTCCGCCGACTGATATCAAGGCTCGCGAGGAGCAGATAGGATGCGCTCGTCGTCTGCGTTATGTTGATGATCTGATGCACATAACCGAGCGGCATGGAGTCCGAACAGAGCAGAAGAGAGCTCTGTGTCAACGAGCCGCCGGATTTGTGCATACTGATTGCCGCCATATCCGCACCTGCATCCATCGCAGCAACAGGAAGGCGGTCACTGAAATACAGATGTGTGCCGTGTGCCTCGTCCACGAGCACCTTCATCCCGTGCGTATGTGCGAGTTCCGTAATCGCGCGGAGGTCGGAACAGATTCCATAATACGTCGGATTGTTGACAAAGACCGCCTTTGCATCGGGATGACGCGCAATTGCCGCGGCGACATCCTCCACGCGCATCCCGAGTGCAATGCCAAGGGTGTCATCGATCCCTGGATTCACATAGATCGGAATCGCACCGCAGAGAATGAGCGCGTTGATCGCGCTCCGATGAACATTGCGCGGCATGATGATCTTATCGCCGCGCCCCACCGCCGAGAGCACCATCGCCTGTACGGATCCTGTCGTCCCACTCACCATGAAGAATGCGTGTGCGGCACGAAATGCCTCCGCTGCAAGACACTCCGCATCTCGAATCACGGAAACGGGATGACAGAGATTGTCGAGCATCTTCATCGAGTTGACATCGACATCCAAACACGCGCTGCCTAGAAATGCGGCAAGTTCGGGATTGCCGCGCCCGCGCTTATGTCCCGGTACGTCGAAGGGCACGAGGCGTGCACGCTTCATTCGCTCAAGAGCCTCCTGAATGGGCGCACTCGTCTGTGAGAGGTACGGCATTATTTCTCCTCCACGAGAAGTTTGGACACGAGGTCGTCATAGCGGTAGTCCCCCGCAAGCTCCTTGCTCTTCACCCAGTGTACCGCCTCCTCTACGTCCTTCTCTGCCGGAAGTCCCGCAGGACGATAGGGCTTGAGCTCGAGGGCATCACGGGCCTGGGCAGGGAAGCCGCTTTTTTCCATGACAAGATCGATGTATTCCGTACGCGGCGCATGGTTGAGATATTCCACGGACTTGTTATAGGCACGGTACATGGCGCGAATGGAATCCGATTTCTCGTTGATAGCAGAATCTGCAAATACGATAACGCCGGGATTTATGCCGAGCTCCCCCGATCCCGTGACGTAGCGGCTGCCGGAGGCAACGGCAACGCTCGCCATTGGCTCCGGCAGAACCGCCGCCGCAAGATTTCCGCTCTGCAGCATCTCAAGTCGTACGGGAATCTGCGGAATAACGACCTTGGAGACCTCCCGTTCGTTCAACCCGTTCACCGCCAGAATCTCATCCGTCACATACTCGATGATGGTGTTGCGTGAGATGGCGATCTCCTTGCCATGCAGATCAGGGGCAGTTGAGATGCCCGTATTGCCGCCTGCAACGAGGTTATAATTGCCGTCCGTGTAGGAAGTCGCGTGTAGGGCAAAGCCGCCGGAACGCGCAAAGATAACCGCGAGAAGATCAGAGATTGCACCATCGAGATTGCCACTCTGGAGAGCCGCATCCCGCTCCATCGCACTCTTGAAGGGGACGAGCTCGACTTCGACACCTTCCTCCGCAAAGTATCCACGCTCTGCGGCAATGATGAACGGGATGGAATCCGTATCCGGCATCAGACCGATGGTGATCTTCGAAAGTTTCGTATCCTTCGGTTGGGATTCCGATCCACAGC
>CALJPB010000277.1 GCA_937981305.1 uncultured Selenomonas sp. | reverse complement strand
TCATTGCGTCCGACCGAATGCTCTGCTAAGCATCGATAGAAAGACTCTGTATGGACAACAGTCTCACGCGCCAATGAAGCCAGATATGCAGGAAAAACGCCAAGCCGATTCACGATCTCCCACAATCCATGAACGGATGCCGCGCGTTCTACATTGTACTCAATCCGATGAATCAGCCGCACCATCTGCTCACGCTCCGCCGAGGTATACATGGATTTGAGCAGGGAGAGCTCGGGCATAGAGCGATCAGCACGCACGAGATAGAACTCTGTCTCCAGATCATCCTGCTCGTTTTCAAAGCCCGCCATTGTAAGACGTTCGATGAGCCCCTTCGGTGCCTCACGCTGCTGCTGACGCACACGAACGCTTTTATAAAACGAGGCATAGAGCAGATTCTCGAACTCAGCCCGTGTATAGAGACGCGAAACAATATTGTAATAATGCCCGTCCATCAGATTTCGCAGGACTGACCAATGTCGTATGTTGCGGAAGCTCGTGAGGAGTGCCCCCGTCTCCTTGAGAAACATGGAAAAACCCGCAGCAATATCCTGCGGATTGTCAACTTGCTCAAAGGTGAGATCCGATATGATATAGTCAAAAAAATTGCGCGAATACGGGAGCGGAACCGCCCGATAGTCCAAAACCTGCCAATGAACGCCCTGCGGTGCATCCAGCTCCGCTTCATCGGGCTCAGCCGCAACGGCATAGAGCTCCGCATGCGGGAACAATCTGTGCAGTTCATGCAGGTAGCTCAGACTCTCGACCACGAGGATACGCAGCGGCGCAGCATTCGGCTTCAGAAAGCCAAGCAGTTCGGGGCGAATTTTTTCAGCCAAGCATGCCCCTCCATTTTGTAATAACGATACCTCTACGAACATAGACTTTTTTATTATAACACAAAATGTAAAGAACGTGTATCGTATATCCGTCCCTCATTTTATATCAGAAGCGGAATGACGAAAATCTCAGGTGTTTCATAGGGATGCACGGATCTGATCGCCGCAAGCGTCTCCTCTACCCGATCCGCATCCACGCGCAGCTCGACCTTGAGCTCGGGTGCCTCGCATAGCTCGCCGACTTTTCCCTCATACGGCGATGCGCCTTCGAGCGGACGCCACGAACCCGTCACACGCGAATAGGCAAGACAGCTGTCATAGTTCCCGATCTTCCCAGCGCCCACCGAACGGAGTGCTTGGCGGAGCTGGGGCAAATGCGTCTCAGGGATAAATATCTCGAGTTTTACAGATTTTATTTGCTCGATCATCGTATATCCCCCATTTTCAAAAGCCTGTCAATCAATATTCAATCCAACATCCGAACGCAGTTGTATCGCCTCAGCAATATGCGCCGCCGTGATGATGGGACTTTGCCCGAGATCGGCAATCGTCCGTGCTACCTTGATGATGCGATCATGAGAACGCGCCGATAGGTTGATACGGTGAAATGCCGCCTCAAGCAAACGCTCTGCCTCCTGCTCAAGGCGACAATATTTCTTTATCATACTGTGATTCATCTGTGCATTACAAAAGAGGCCGTGTCTCTGCAATCGCTCGCGCTGAATGATGCGAGCTGCCACAACGCGCTGACGAATGGATTCAGAGGATTCCGCCTTACGCGCAGCATGAAGATCCGCATAGGTCACACGCAACACACGGATGTGAAGATCGATACGGTCAAGCAAGGGTCCTGATAATTTCCGTGTATATCGCTTGATCTCGCCCGCAGAACACTCACATATATGATCCTTATCTCCGTGAAATCCGCAGGGGCATGGATTCATCGCGGCTACCAAAATGATACTAGAGGGAAAGGTCAGCGTTGCGTTCGCACGCGACACCGTAATCTGGCGATCCTCAATCGGCTCACGCAGCACCTCAAGCGTCTTCTTGCTGAACTCCGGCAGCTCATCGAGAAAGAGCACACCGTGATGGGCAAGCGTCACCTCGCCCGGACGCGGGATGCTCCCGCCACCGATCATCGCCACCGTCGAGGACGTATGATGCGGACTGCGGAAGGGGCGCGTGGTCACAAGCCCCGTATCCTTGCCGAGCAGCCCCGAGATGCTGTAAATCTTCGTGATCTCGATGGCTT
>CALJPB010000276.1 GCA_937981305.1 uncultured Selenomonas sp. | reverse complement strand
TCTGCCATCCACATCGTAGATGCAGAGCTTGAAATCGACTACTACGGAACGCTTGAACGCAGCGAGGAGGAGCAGACGGCGGGCATACCTGCGGAGGTTCTTGCCGTTCGTCTCGATATTCCCGTGGGGAAATACATCAACACCCCCGAGACAGGTCATGTCTTTCAATGCCATCTGACAGGTGCGGGCTGCGTCTACCACTTCGCCGTCGCCTACCGCTCTGCCGCGCCGCTGCCGGATACGGTCTGGTATCTGGATCTTCCCGCGCGTGCGGAGCGCATCCAGCTGCGTGACTTTGTCCGCATTCCCATCCCGATGTCCATCGAGGTGAAGCTGCCGGGCGATCACGGGAGTCTCAAGAACTTCCGTGAGGTCGCGCTCATCGACATCAGCGGCGGCGGGCTGTGCTTCGTCCATGACGAGCCGCTCATCATCGATGCGCGGCTTGCCGTACGCGTGCCCGAGCTACCGCACATCGGCACGCTTGAGACCGAGGGTACGATCCGACGCGCGACACCGATTGAGACGACACTCGGTATGATCTATCACATCGGTATTTCGTTCGGAAACAGCCTCGGGAAGCGGGAGCGGGAGCGGCTCGTGCAGAGCATCTACCAGCTCCAGCAGAGCTATCTGCGCAAGGGGCTGAAGGTCCCGCAGATCGACCATACCAAGAGAAGCTGAATATGGAAAAGAGGGGACTGCACGATGTGCAGTCCCCCTTTTGTGTCAAACTCACGCCCAGCGCAGTTTCATCAGTGCGGGATAGACCTCCTCAAGCACCTGCAAGCCAACGCCGACCATCGCCATGAAGCTGTCCGCCTGAAAGGCTCCGACGTGCAGATCGAGCGGCAGGTCGATGTCCACAACCACGTCGCGCTCGTCATCGACAAGAAATTTCACGTAACGGTACTGCCCGTTCCACTCGTTGAGCTTCTCATGGAACAACTTCTCATCCGAGTTCTCGTCGAGCCGCACAAGCCCGAAGTACTTGATCTTGATAAAATCGTTCGTATCACCGTGCTCGGTGACGACGACCGCGATACTCACGACGCTGCCGTTGTCGAGCTGCTGACGCATACGGATGATCTGCTCCTCGCCGTCCTCCGTCGCGTCCTCGCCGTAGTTCATGTCCTGCTTGTCCAGTTCCGCCTTGATCGCTTCAAATGCACTGTTCCTGAGCCCTTCGTCGCTTCCGCTGAAGCCATCAAAAAGTCCCATAGCATCCTCCGTTCAACGTGCGTGTTATTCGTGCGGACGCGGTGTATGTCCACGCGTGCACAGTTCCATCAGATCGTCATAAACGTTCTCCACAACGCGCATCCCAACCCCCACCATCCCCATGATGCTGTCCGGCTGAAACGCGCCCCTGCGCAGGTCGAGCGGCAGGTCGATGTCGATGACGACATCCTGGTCGCGGTCGAGGCAGAATTTGACGTAGCGGAATGCGCCGTTCCATTCATTGATCTTCGCCAGGAGCGCAGCGCGCCGGTCGGACTCCTCCAGATAGGCTATATCATAGAGTTTGATCTTGATGAAGCCATCGGCATGGTGATCGTACTCGCGTACGACAACCACCGCGGTAACCGGTTCGTCGTTCTCCAGCTCGTTCCTCATGTAAAAATGCGTTTCTTGGTGATCTTTCTCGCTCTCATCGCTGATCTCATAGTTCCATTCGTTGCGGTCAAGTTCTTCCTTAATCGCATTTCTGATCTCCAGGGCGGTGGTCTCTTCACCGCCTTTGAATCCGTCAAAGAGTCCCATTTGTCCCCTCCATATCTGCTCTGCTCTGTCTGCAGGGCATATGTCCCCATTTCTATGACACCGTAGCAATCAAGCCGACCGCATGATCGTATCAATCACAGCAATGCCGCATATGTGAACCCCAGTTTTCATGACGCTGCCCCGCTGCAGAACAGCGGTACAGAAAAGCCCCCCAGCTCCTCTGTACCGCAGGACGCAGGAGATATCAGGTACTCTCCTGCGTGCCGCGCAGCTCACTCAGCCCCCATGCAAAGAACGCTTCCATGCCGATGAAGGCAAAGCCGTTGTCCGTCACCGCCTCCCCGAACTCCTCCATTGTGCCGATGGCGAAGGAGCCGGCATAGCGTCCCGGCGCACGTTTCGGCAGATCCCCATCCACCCCGCGTGCAAAGAACGCCTCGGTGTCCACGTTGACGGCGGCGAGCTCATGCAGGAAGTTGCGCGCCATCTTCATCTTGCCCAGACGATAAAAGAGCATCGTCAGAGGCAGATACATCATCGCCACGCCTTCCTCATAGCGTTGGTAGAGGGCAATGGCAGCATCGCCCTCCTCAATCGCCGTGTAGATGAACATGAGCTGATAACGTCGTCCAAGAGCATCGTGCTCCGACAGGCGCAGCATCTCCTCGCACTCCTTTGCCGCGAGGCGCAGCTTGCGCGCTGCAATCAGCGACTCGAGATAGGACAGGCGCAGAAACATATAGGGCTTCGTCGCAGGCATCGACCAGAATTTGCCGATATTCTCCTCCGAGAACACGCCCTTTGCTTCGAGCTGCGCCGTCGCCTTGCGCGTCAGATCCTCGTAGTGGTGGATGCGGTCATCGGCATTCTTGGCGAGATATTCAATCTGCATACAGGCTGCGGTGATGTTGTCCGGCTCCATGCGCAGGACACGCTTGATGATGCGATAGCGTTCATCCCCGGTCTTTTTCCGTGCGCGTGCGATCAGTTCGTCCGCTGTGAGCGTATTCACCTCACGCGGCAGATTCGGATTCTCACGCAGTCGCTGATTCAGCTCCGAAACGATCTCGGTCATGCGTTCGACGCTGACACTGCCACCCTCAGCCTTTACCATGCGGTTCAGTTCAAGCTGCATCCATTCCTTGTCTGTCATGCGGTGTCCCTTCCTTTGCTGGTAGTTCCTGTCTATATTATACCTTGTTTTTGCGGAAAAAGCTACAAAAAAGAACTGCCGTCGCGCACACGGCAGACGGCAGAACCTTTGCTATTCTTTTTTCTTCTTCTTTTCTTTCTTATCCTTCTTCGCGTGCTTATCGTGGGTATTGTCGGTCTGCGCAAGCTCCGGATGCTTCTTTTCCTCAAGTGCCCTGCGATCCGCATCGGTAAGTATACCGTGTGATCGGCGGACCATCTCCTCCTGATGCCCGATTGCGTAGTGGATGATCGCATCGAAGAATTTCTTTTCGACATCCTTGTCCGAGAGAGATGCGAGCGGGATCTCCTTCGCGTTCTCCTCTCGTGTGAGCGTCCCCCACTCGCTGTCCAGATCCTCGTGCACGGTGACGTGGACGACACCTGCGGCAAGGTCGATCAGGAGATACTCGGCAGCACCCGAGAGGTCGCCGTAGCCGTCCAGCGGCAGCATGCGCCAGCGGCGTTTGGAAACAACATCCTGGATCTGGATCTCGTCATAGATCCGAAGGGTCGGTACAACGATCTTCGTAAGGTCGATGTGTCCGTGCGTGTCCACGGCATACTGAATCTGCTCCTTGTTGAAATAATAGCCCTGCCGTGCCGTTGACTGCACCCACTCATAGACGTGCGACGGAATTTCCTCGGCGGCATCGACGGAACGGACCCCCGTCAGCAAAACGGCGCAGAGAACGAGTGCCGCTCCCCATTTTTTTTGCACGATTATCGCTCCCATCAACGCATTGTTTGCTCTCTATGCTAGTATAAAAAACTGAATTTTTGCTGAACACATTGGGACACACGGATAAAGTCCGCTCCGCCGGACTTTATGTGATCCGTGAATTCCCGGCTCAAAGACCGGAATGGTACTCCCAGTCGTCCGTGTTGTCGAGGCTGTCCAGCTCGTACGGCGTTCCCTGATAGACGTAGTAGTTCAGCCAGTTGGCAAAGAGCAGATGTGCGACGCTGCGCCACCGCACGACGGGCATACGGTTCGGATCGTCCTCGGGGTAATAGTTGCACGGGATATCGGGGTCAAGCCCCGCGATGAGATCACGGTCATACTCCGCCTTGAGCGTGAGGGGGTCATACTCGGCGTGGCCCGTGATGAAGAACTGGCGGCGATGCAGGTTCGCAATGATGTAGACACCGGCATCCCCCTCGGCAAGAACCGTCAGCTCCGGCACACGCTCGATGTCCGTGCGCAGCGTTTCCGTATGGCGTGAGTGCGGTACATAGAAGCTGTCGTCAAATCCGCGCAGAAGCGGCTCGTGCTGCACGCAGAGATGGTGCTCGAAGACACCGAAGATCTTCTTCTGCGTCCAGTGCTTCGGTATGCCGTAGTGATAGTAGAGCCCTGCCTGTGCGCCCCAGCAGATGTGAAAGGTCGAATAGGCGTGTTTCTTGCTCCACTGCATGATCTCGGAGACTTCGTCCCAGTAGGCGACGCGCTCGAACGGGAGCTGCTCAATCGGCGCACCCGTGATGATGAATCCGTCGTATTTCTTGTGGCGCACCTCGGCAAATGTGCCGTAAAATTCCGTGAGGTAGTCGCGCGAGGTGTGCGAGGGAATGTAGGACTCCGTGTAGATGAAGTCCACCTCCACCTGCAAGGGGGTGTTGCCGAGCAGGCGCAGGAGCTGCGTCTCGGTCACGTCCTTGATCGGCATGAGGTTCAGAATGAGGATGCGCAGCGGACGGATGTCCTGTCCGTACGCGCGCGCCGCATTCATGACAAAGACATTCTCCCCTTCGAGAATGTTGGTCGCCGGTAAATGATTCGGTATTTTAATGGGCATATGGTCCGTTTTCCCTCCCCGGAAAGATGCGCCCGATTCGTCGCATCACGATAGCTGATAGCGTTTGACCCACGTTGCATAGCCGTCCGCAAAGGCACGCAGACGGATGAGTCCGCGCCCCTCGGGGGACTCGGAGTGGATCATACGGTACGCCCCCTCGTAGGCATCCTCAAGTGGATGCCATCCCTCTGCGGGCGACCAGTATTTCCCCGTGACAATGCGTTCCGTTCCCTGCGGCAGGTTCACCGCACGCTTGTCAAATTTGATCTCAAGCGCCTTGCCGTCCGCATCACGCACCTCTGTCCACGCCCAGAAGATGAGGTTGTCCCCCATACGCCGCATGGTCGAGGTATCCGCCGTTACCTGCGTTCGCGTTCCACCGACAACGTCGTCCGACCACAGGAGAATCCAACGATCATCTGCGTGCATCCGATCGAGCTCCCCCTGATGAAAGACGGTATCGACAATCACGGCATAGAACTCCTCGTCAAACTGCTGGGAGTTCATCTCCTTCTCTCTGCCCTCTGCCTTGGACCAAAGGACATTGCCCGCCGCATCGTAGAATGTCTCGTTGATGTACTGCAAGGTACGCTGCTGCGGAACAACCCGCACCGTGGCAATCGTATACGCAAGTTGTCCCGGATCCTCGATGACGTGTTCGATCTGATAGTTGCGGATCGTCTCCTCCGCCCCCGCATAGCTGAGGGTCGTCTTGATCTCGGCGGTGATCTCGGTCGCCACAGACGCAGTTCCTGCTGCCGGGATCATCTGCTGCAGCACACGTACGGAGGCGGGTGCATAGTATTTCGAATACTTCTCCGATGCACTCACGAATGTCCACGCATACTCCGCTGCAAGGGCTGCGGGACACAGGACAAGCAAGAAGAACAGGGTCGTAACGAGACTGACAACACAACGCATCCTTTGGCACTCCTTTCTCTAGTCCAGAGGGACGCACGCACGCGTACGCCCGCCCGTGAAATGAATCTGCTCCGTGAATCCAAAGGAGCGTGCATACTGCACCGCCTCCTCGTTGTAACGCGCACAGTCCTCCGGCTTGTGCGCGTCCGAGGTCGTGATGAGCGGCAGCTCATATGCCCGCGCCACGCGCATAAAGTCCGGATACGGCGAGAACTCCTCCACGGGGTAGCGGTAGTACGTCCCCGTGTTGAGGTCAACGATCATGTCCGCCGCCTTCATCGCCCGTGCCACACGCTCCAGATACGGCGTGACATCGAAATCGGGGAAGTAACGATAGAGGCGGATGTTGAACGGATGTCCGAGCGCATCGTAGAGCCCCGCTGCCGCGAGTTTTTCCACCTCCTGCGTGTACCATTCGTAGATGTCCTCAAGGGGGTGGTTGTCCCACTCCGCTTTGATCGCCCCCGTGTCATACGCCCATCCGCGCAGGAAGTGCACGGACCCGATCACATAGTCAAAGGGGTACGCCTTGAGAATCTTTGCGACCGCCTCCTGATTTTGGAAGTTGCAGACCTCGATGCCCGCGCGTACCTTGTGCTTTTTTTGCAGTTTTTCAATGAATGCAAAGTATTCGTCAAGCGTGTACTTGAACTTGTTCGTCTTCAGCCATTTGCGCTGAAAGCTGCCGACAAAGCTGTCGTCCAGGATGAGATCGTCGTAGTAGAGCTGCTCGAACTCCGGAAAGGTGTGCGAGTGCTCGGAAAAGCCGATCTCATGAACGCCGCGCGCCGCCGCTGCGCGGACGAACCCCTCCGCATAGGCCTCGTCATACGAGCCGTATTCAAGGTGCATATGATAGTCAAAGCGCATGGCACACCTCAGTCAAACTCACCCGCGAGAATGCGTTCACAGACCGCCATGACACCGTGCTCCCGATTGCTCGGTGCACGATAGCGTGCGCGTTCCTGTACCGCAGGGATCGCGTTCTCCATCGCAAAGCTGTACGTCACGGCATCCATGAGCTCCAGATCGTTCCCATAGTCGCCGAACGCTACGCATTCATCGGGCGTGATGCCGAATCGCTCCTGCACACGCTGTGCGGCAACGCCCTTGCTCACGCCCTGCGCGTAGACATCCACCCACTCGGCACTGGAGAGGGTCACCTGCATCCGATCCGCATACTGCTGCATGGTTGGATAGATCGTCTGCGCGGCATTGCCCGTCGGGTCGCAGAACGCCATCTTGATCGGCACATCATCGACAGCGGCAAAGTCCTCCACCACAACCGAATCCGACACGTATTTTGCAAGCTCCGTGCGAAAGGATTCCGTATTGTCCACCGCATGAAGATAGCCGCACTTTTTCCCGCAGTACACGGAGTGCACACGAGGCAGCCTCTCCCCTGTCCGCATCACAGCAAGTGCGAGCGATGTGTCCACAGGATGAGAAAACAGCTCGCTGCCGCCCTCCATCACGAGCGTTCCGTTCTCCGCGAGAAAGATCATCTCATCGCGCCACGGTGCAAACGTCTGCACGAGCGAGGCGTACTGCCGCCCTGATGCAGGCGCGAATCGAATCCCCCGCTCCTTTAGACGCGCATACACCGTGCCAAACTCTGCGGGCAGATTCCCGTTCTCGTCGAGCAGCGTTCCGTCCATATCCGAAAAGATCAGCCGTATCATCCCGTCCCCCTCTTCTGTATACAACGCTTTCATTATAACAAAGAACGATTCTGCGTGCAATAAAAAGGAGTCCCTTGCGGGACTCCCAAATGTATCTTGTTCGAGTGATCAGCCGAGGATGACGAGGGACTCGCGCACCTTGACTGACTGGCCTGCCGAGACGTTGACCGCCTTGACCGTGCCGTCCGCCGGTGCAGCGATCTCGTTCTGCATCTTCATCGCCTCGAGGATGAGGAGCGTGTCGCCCGCCTTGACTGCCTGGCCGACCGCAACCTTGACCTCGATGATCTTGCCGGGCATCGGAGCGTCCACGGAGCTCTCACCAGCGCCCGCCGCTGCCGCAGGGGCTGCCGGTGCTGCAGGCGCAGCCGGTGCCGGTGCAGCCGCCGGAGCAGGTGCAGCAGCGCGCGGAGCGGCAGCCGGAGCAGCGGCACCCGCTGCGCGTACCTCCTCGACCTCAACCTCATAAGCAGTGCCGTTGACCGTGATGTTGAACTTCTTCATGTGTTATTCCTCCAACATTTATATTCCCAAGGGAAACACGCCGTTTCATTGATGCTTCCCCCGCGACAGACTTCCTGTGTAGACAGGGTTTCCTTACAGATTGCTGCGGTTGGCGAGCGTCCAAACCTCTGCGGGTTTGATGCGCACGGCGACAACCTTCGACCCCATCGCCGACTGAACAGCGGCGGTGATGGCAGCGACGATCTCCGGTGCAACTGTGTTTGCAGCCATGTTGTTCCTCCCTTAGAGCGGAATGTTCCCGTGCTTCTTCGCGGGGTTGTCCTCACGCTTGCTCGAGAGCGCGTTGAGTGCCGTGATGATGTAGGGGCGCGTCTCGCTCGGCGTGATGACCATGTCGATGTAGCCGCGCTCCGCCGCCTTGTACGGGGTCGCAAACTCCTCGATGTACTCCGCCGTACGCGCATCCTTGTCCGGATCCTTGCGGAAGATGATGTTTGCAGCACCCGCAGGTCCCATGACAGCGATCTCGGACGTCGGCCATGCCATGACCTGATCCGCACCGAGCTCGCGGTTGCACATTGCGATGTAGGAGCCGCCGTACGCCTTGCGCGTGATGACCGTGACCTTGGGCACCGTCGCCTCGCTGTACGCGTAGAGCATCTTTGCGCCGTGGCGGATGATGCCGCTGTACTCCTGATCGACACCCGGCAGGAAGCCCGGCACGTCGACGAGGTTGACGAGCGGAATGTTGAACGCATCGCAGAAGCGGATGAAGCGCGCCGACTTGTTGGACGCGTCGACATCGAGGCAGCCTGCCATGACGTTCGGCTCGTTCGCGATGATGCCGACCGTGCGGCCGTCAAAGCGTGCGAAGCAGCAGATGATGTTCGTCGCGAAATGCTGGTGCACCTCGTAGAACTCGCCGTTGTCGACGAGCGCACGGATGACATCCTTCATGTCGTACGGCGCGTTCGGGTTGTCGGGGATGAGCGTGTTCAGGCTCTCATCCTGACGGTTCGGGTCATCGCCCGTCTCGACGCGCGGGGTCTCCTCCATGTTGTTGCTCGGGAGGAAGGAGAGCAGATAGCGGATCTGGTCAATGCAGTCCTCATCGTTCTCCGCCGCAAAATGCGCGACACCGGAACGGCTGTTGTGCGTCATCGCACCGCCGAGTGCCTCCGCCGTAACCTCCTCCGCCGTAACGGACTTGATAACGGCAGGGCCCGTGATGAACATCTGGCTCGTGTTCTTCACCATGAAGATGAAGTCCGTGAGTGCGGGGCTGTAGACCGCGCCGCCCGCGCAGGGGCCCATGATGACGGAGATCTGCGGGATGACACCCGAGGACTTCGTGTTGCGGTAGAAGATGCCGCCGTAGCCCGAGAGTGCGTCAACCGCCTCCTGGATGCGTGCGCCGCCCGAATCGTTGATGCCGATGCAGGGTGCGCCCATCTTCATCGCGAGATCCATGACCTTCCAGATCTTGTGTGCGTGCTTTTCGCCGAGCGAACCGCCCTCAACGGTGAAGTCCTGTGCGAATGCGTAGACGAGGCGGCCGTTGACCGTGCCGTAGCCCGTCACAACGCCCTCACCCGGCAGTTCCTTCTTATCCTGCCCGAAGTTCGTGCAGCGGTGGCGGACGAACATATCCAGCTCGACGAAGGTCTCCTCATCGAAGAGCAGGTTCAGGCGCTCACGCGCGGTGAGCTTGCCCTTGCCGTGCTGCTTTTCGATCGCCTTCGCGCCGCCGCCCTGCATGAGATGTTCTTTCTTCTCCAGCATGAGCTCAATTTTTTCCTGGACTGTGGACATCATATCCCTCCTGTATATCTGCCTGCGGGAAACCGGAATATCCCCCGCAGGGATTATGCGTCACAATGTTGGATGCGGTCAACGATCCTCATGCTCGCAGATCTCGAGGAGAACGCCCTTCGTCGACTTCGGATGCAGGAACGCGATCTTTGCGCCGCCCGCGCCGATGCGCGGCTTCTCATCGATCATGCGGACACCCTTCGCCATGAGGTCGGCAATCGCGTTCTCGATGTTGTCGACGCGCAGAGCGATGTGCTGGATGCCCTCGCCCTTCTTCTCGATGTATTTCGTGATCGGGCTGTCGTCCGCCGTGCCGATCAGCAGCTCGATCTCGCTCTTGTTCGGGGTCGGGTGGAAGGTCGTCGTGACCTTCTGCTCGGCGACCGTCTCCTCAGCCGTGCAGGGGATGCCGATCACGTCCGACCAGAAATTCTTCCCCTCTTCGAGATCCTTCACGGCAACGCCGATGTGATCCACTGCCAGAACCTTGAACATAGGTGCTTCCTCCTTGGGAAATTGCTGTCAATCTCCACTGTTAAGATAACATTTCGGCCATGACATCGCCCACCACGGTGTAGGGGTCGGTCTCATGTGCCTTGATTTTCGCCACATAGTCGTCGAGTCTGCCCGTGTCGACAATGCGGCGTTCGATGCTGCGCCGTACACCTGCGTGCAGGATGTCCAGCATCTCATCGCGTGTGCGGCGCGTACGCCGCTCGGTGAGGACACCGTTTCCCTCAATGTGACTGCGATGTTCCTCGATGGTGTCAACCAGCTCCGCGATCCCATCGCCGCGATTCGCGACGACCTTGCGGATCGGCGGCCGCCAGTCGCTCATGTGATCGTCCAGATCCAGCATCATGTTGATCTCACGGACGAGCTTATCCGCGCCGTCAAGATCGGACTTGTTGATGGCGAACACGTCGCCGATCTCAAGAATGCCCGCCTTGATCGCCTGGATGTCGTCGCCCATGCCCGGGATCAGTACAACCATTGTGGTGTCCGCCGCCCGCACAATATCCACCTCGGACTGCCCGACACCGACAGTCTCGACAAAGATGATGTCCTTGCCGAATGCATCCATGACCTTCACTGCGTCAGCCGTTTTGTGCGAGAGGCCGCCAAGGCTGCCGCGCGTTCCCATGCTGCGGATAAAAACGCCCTCGTCGAGCGTCAGGTCGTTCATGCGGATACGGTCGCCCAAAATGGCGCCGCCGGAAAAGGGGCTTGTGGGGTCGACGGCGATGATGCCGACGGTTTTTCCGCGCTTGCGGTATTCCTTGGCAATCTTGTCCGTCATGGTGCTTTTGCCCGCACCCGGAGGGCCGGTAATGCCCAGTACATAGGCATGTCCCGTATGGGGATAGAGCGCCTTCATAATGTCCGTCGCCGACGCGCGTTCATTCTCGATCGCCGTGATGGCACGCGAGAGCGCGAGGCGGTTTCCATTGAGCACTTCGGCTGCAATATCCATGCGCCCACCTCCTTTGCGAAGTCACTTCATGGGATACATGGGAATGGATGACAGACGGAAGTCTTTTCTGCCTGTCATCCATCCTTTCAAAATGACGCTGTTACGCCACATGCTCCTTGATGAAGTCAACCACTTCGCCGGTCGGTGTGCCGGGCGTGAAGACGGCGGCAACGCCCGCCTCCTTGAGTGCGGGGATGTCGCCCTCGGGGATGACCCCGCCGCCGATGACGAGCACGTCGTCCATGCCCTTCTCGCGCAGCAGGTTCACGACCTTCGGGAAAAGATGCGGATGCGCACCCGAGAGAATGCTCATCGCAACGACGTTCACGTCCTCCTGCAGAGCTGCCTCGGCAATCTCCTCGGGGGTCTGGCGAAGGCCGGTATAGACGACCTCGAATCCTGCATCGCGCAGGGCGCGGGCGACGACCTTCGCGCCGCGGTCATGACCATCCAGACCCGGCTTTGCAACGAGCACTCTGATTTTCTCTGCCATTTTTATATTCCTCCTGAACGGGGCTGCCGCCACATGGGCGGCGTGCCCCCTTGCATTCACCAAATTGTTTTTCGGCACTGTCCCGCAAACCGTGGATACGTGCGGTATATCCCCCGCACGAACACAGGCTTACAGGTTGACGTGCGCCTCGTACTCGCCGAAGACCTCGCGCATCACGCCGCAGATTTCGCCGAGCGTTGCGTAGGTCTTGACCGCTGCGAGGATGTGCGGCATGAGGTTCTCGTTCTCGTCGCTGCACGCCGTCTTGAGGTCGGCAAGAGCCGCCTGCACGGCAGCGTTGTCGCGCTTCGCCTTCATCGCCTCGACCTTCGCCTTCTGCTTCTCGCCGACGGATGCGTCGACGCGGAGCAGGTTCTTCGGTGCTTCTTCCTCCACCTGGAACTTGTTGACACCGACGATGACGCGGGCACCGGACTCGACGTCCATCTGCCACTTGTAGGCACTGTCCTGAATTTCCTTCTGGATGTAGCCCTTCTCGATCGCCGCAACTGCGCCGCCGAGATCGTCAATCTTCTTGATGTACTCCCAAGCCTCTGCCTCGATGCGGTTCGTCATCGCCTCGACATAGTAGGAGCCTGCGAGCGGGTCAATGACATCGGCGAGTCCGCTCTCGTACGCAACGATCTGCTGCGTGCGGAGTGCGACCATGACCGAGTCCTCCGTCGGAAGCGCAAGTGCTTCGTCGCGGGAGTTCGTGTGGAGCGACTGCGTGCCGCCCATGACGGCTGCTGCCGTCTGGAGTGCGACGCGGACGATGTTGTTGTTCGGCTGCTGTGCGGTGAGCATGGAGCCTGCCGTCTGCGTGTGGACGCGGAGCATCATGGACTTCGGCTTTTCTGCCTTGAAGCGTTCCTTCATGACCTTTGCCCAGATGCGGCGGGATGCACGGAACTTCGCAACCTCCTCAAGCACGTTGTTGTGTGCGTTCCAGAAGAAGGAGAGCCGTCCCGCGAAATCGTCGACGCTGAGCCCTGCCTTGATGGCGGCCTCAACGTAGGCAATGCCGTCCGCGATGGTGAATGCAATTTCCTGCGATGCCGTGGAGCCGGCCTCGCGGATGTGGTAGCCCGAGATGGAGATGGTGTTCCAGTTCGGGACGTTCTTGGAGCAATACTCAAAAATGTTCGTGATGAGGCGCATGGACGGGCGCGGCGGGAAGATGTACGTGCCGCGTGCCGCATACTCCTTCAGAATGTCGTTCTGGATCGTGCCCTTGAGCTTGTCTGCCGACACGCCCTGCTTCTCCGCCACGGCGATATACATCGCGAGGAGGACGGACGCGGGCGCGTTGATCGTCATGGACGTGGAGACCTTGCCGAGGTCGATCTGGTCAAAGAGGATTTCCATATCAGCGAGCGAGTCGATCGCAACGCCGACCTTGCCGACCTCGCCCTCAGCGATGGCATCCGTGGAGTCGTAGCCGATCTGCGTCGGGAGGTCGAACGCGCACGAAAGTCCCGTTGCGCCGCTCTCGATGAGGTAACGGTAACGCTTGTTGGACTCCTCCGCCGTGGAGAATCCTGCATACATACGCATCGTCCAGAAGCGTCCGCGATACATCGTCGGCTGAACGCCGCGGGTATAGGGGTAGACACCGGGGAAGCCGATGTCCTGCGCGTAGTCCGTCTCCTGGATGTCGAGCGGGGTGTAGAGCCCCTGCTCGGGGATGTGTGGACGCGCGGGGAATTTCGCTGTTGCCTTTTCTACGGTAGCATTGTACTTGTCAAGCCCCGCCTGGATGTTTTCATTGCTCATGAACATATTCTCCTTTTACAGTTCTTTTGTGTTGGGTTATCCCCTAAAAGGCTTTTTGCCCTTTTTATCTAAATGATTATTTCTGCATCGACCCCGTCGCGAGGAAGCGCTGATGGAAGGAAAGCGCCTCGTCGAGAAGGTGCGGTGTCTGTGCACCCTTCGTCGCTGCAAGTGCACGCTCGTAGTAGTCGAGCAGGATCGGACGGAAGTCCGGATGTGCACAGTTGTTGATGATCTCCAGTGCGCGCTCACGCGGGCATTTGCCGCGCAGGTCCGCAACGCCCTGCTCCGTGATGACGATGTCGACATCGTGCGCACCGTGGTCGATGTGCGAGCAGAACGGGACGATCGAGGAGATCTTGCCGCCCTTTGCCTCGGACTGCGTGTAGAAGATCGTGAGGTAGGCGTTGCGTGCAAAGTCGCCGCTGCCGCCGATGCCGTTCATCATCTTCGTGCCCGTGACGTGCGTGGAGTTGACGTTGCCGTAGATGTCGACCTCGATCGCCGTGTTCATGGCGATGACGCCGAGACGGCGGACGACTTCGGGGTTGTTCGAGATCTCCTGCGGGCGGAGCATCATGATCTTCTTGTACTTTTCGATGTCCTTGTAGAACCGCTGGAGACCTTCGGGCGAGGGTGAGAACGCCGTGCCGGATGCGAACTTCAGCTTGCCTGCATCCGCAAGGTCGAACATGCCGTCCTGAATGACCTCGGTATAGACCTCGAGATCCGTGAAGTCGGAGCTGACAAAGCCCGCGATGACCGCGTTTGCAACATTGCCGACACCCGACTGGAGCGGCAGAAGCCCCTTCGGCATACGTCCCTCGGCGATTTCCTTCTTGAGGAGATCGACCGTGAACTGCCCCATCTTGCGTGCCGCATCATCGACCGGTGCAAGTGCACGCGTCTTATCTGTGATATCGCAGGGAACGATGTACTTGATCTTCTCGAGCGGGCAGGGCATAAACGTTGTGCCGATCCGGTCGCCCGCCTTTGTGATGGGAATCGGCAGACGGTTCGGCGGATCGAGAGGGATGTAGATGTCGTGCATACCGACGAGCTCCATCGGCTGGCTCGTGTTCACCTCGACGATGACCACGTCCGCGCTCTGGATGAACGACGGAGTATTGCCGACCGAGGTGGAGGGGATGATGCCCTCCTCGGTGATGGCGACTGCCTCCACAAGGGCAACGTCGATCTTGCCGAGGAAGCCCTCGCGCGACTGCTGCGCCACCTCAGAGAGGTGCATATCGATGTAGTTCACCAGTCCGGAGTTGATCGCATTGCGCAGCGGCGTATTTGTCTGATAGGGCAGGCGCTGCTTGATGCCGCCCGCCTCAGCAAGCGCACCGTCGAGCTCGGGACCTGTGGAAGCGCCCGTCCAGATATTGACCTTGAACGGATTCTTCTTCATGCGCTCGGCAATGGCAAGCGTGACCGCCTTCGGATAGCCGGACGGCGTAAAACCGCTGGCACCGATGGTCATGCCGTCGGCAAAGTACTCTGCCGCCGTCTCTGCACTGACAACCTTGTCCGCAAGGGACTTGGGTATGCGATCGGAAATATCGATCATAGAAAAACCTCCCTTTGATGCTCATCCGACCGATGCACCAAACGCCCTTGCAGTACTTCAGAACTCGTATTTCGTCGTATCCTGCTATTCACGCCAGGAATGTTCTAAATAACTACAAGTTATCGTAGGTACATAAGTCAATTATATCTTTCCATAGGATATCACGAAAAAAAAATGCCGTCAAGATTACATTGACGGCATTTTCTGTGATTTGTGAAAAAAGGGGCAAATAAGTTTTAATCATGTGAATTTTTGTCCGACAACTCCGTTTCCTCGGGCACTGCGTGTGAGAGATAATACGAGAGCGCACTGAGCCCGACGGACAGATCCTCGCTGACAAAGGGGATCGTCGGAGGCACTTGAATGTTCACGGGCGCAAAGTTCCAAATCCCACGAATACCCGCTGCGACAAGCTTGTCGGCAACCTCCTGCGCTGCTGCTGCCGGCACGGCAATCACGCCGATGCGGATGTCGCGCTCGGCAATGATCTCTGCGAGATAGGCAATGTCCTCCACGCGGCGCTCGCCGACGCGCGTGCCAATGACAATCGGATTTGCGTCGAAAATTGCGGCAAGACGGAATCCGAGGCGCGCGATTCCTTGGTAGTTGGCAAGTGCTGCGCCAAGGTGTCCCATGCCGATAATCGCGACGTTCCAATGGTGATCAAGACCGAGTATCGTGCCTATGCTTTCCTTGAGCTCGGCGACATAGTAGCCCACGCCCTTCTTTCCAAACTGCCCAAAAAACGCCAAGTCTTTCCGAATCTGTTCGGGGTTGATGGCGAGGCGGCGGCCGAGCTCCTCGGAGGAGGCAATCTCCACGCCCTCATCCGTCAGCTGGCGCAGACAGCGATAGTAGCGCGGCAGGCGGTCCACGGTCGCCTTCGATATCAATAGATGTTCCTGCATGATCAGCCTTCCTTCATCTCCCCCGCAGTCGCGTGCAGTGCCGCCGTCATAGCGGCGAGCATCCAGAGCAGCATGGAGGACGGTATGTTAAAGAGCAGATGATCCGTGATGCCGTTGAGCGCGACGGAAAGAAATGCGAGTCCAAGCCCCGTCGAAAGCCCCTCGACAAAGCGCCGTCTGCGCCAGCGTGCAAGTGCCGTACGCACATCGGCGACCGTACGCCACTCGTGTTCGTGTGCGGCAAGCACTTCCTCCCACGGAGGTACGCGCTTGGGCAGCCGAAAAGCAAGGAGGAGCGATCCGAAGAAGAACCAGAGGAACGAGAGTGCCCCCGGCACACCGATCTCGGCAGCGTAGTTCAGATACATATTGTGTGCGTGTACGATCTGCACGGGTGCTCCCTGCAAGTAGAAGTC
>CALJPB010000275.1 GCA_937981305.1 uncultured Selenomonas sp. | reverse complement strand
CAGTGCGGTAAAGAACTGCTCGAGTTCGCCGCATTCGCGCCGCATGGTCGTGCGCGGCGTACCCACGACGACGCGCGTGCGTCCCGCCGCATAGCGCACGATGTCCTCGTAGTCCGTGAGCTTCCACGGGCGGTGGGGGCGGAATGCCTCGCCGCCGACGTAGACGGCATCGGCGCCGCTCTCGATGGCGGCGCGTGCGCTTTCGATGTCGCCGACGCGCACCGAGAGGCGGCGATGGGGCGCATTCTCGCGTGCGATGGGGCGCTCCGCCTTCAGAATGTCGTCCTGGAAGCCCGACTCCTTCACGGCCTCGCTGAAAAAGCGCGGTTCGCGCGTGCCGTCAAAGCCGATGTCGCGTGCCGTCGTCGGACCTAGGGCGAACGTCGTCGTGAAGTCGCGCGCACGGTTGTCGAAGAGGTCATGCCAGCCCGCCTCGTCGACCTGGTAGCCGAAAGGATCGGCAATGTAGCTGTCGATCGCCTTGCGGTAGGTGCGCACGATGCGGCGGATGAACTCCGCCGGGCGCATGCGTCCCTCAATCTTGAAGGAGTGAACGCCTGCCTGAATGAGCTCGGGGATGTTGCGATACATGCACATGTCCTTCAAGGCGAGCTTGTAAGGGCCTTCGCTCTCGGCATCCAAGACCTCGCCCGTCGCCTCGTCGATCAGTTCATACGCCCAGCGGCAGGGCTTCAGACAGCGGCCGCGGTTGCCGCTCTGACCGAAGAGCACGCCCGAATGAATGCACTGGCCGCTCTCGGACATGCACATGTCGCCGTGCATGAAGTATTCGACTTCGAGTCCTGTACGTTCCTTGAAGAGACTCAGTTCAGAGAGCGTCATCTCGCGCCCGACAACGATGCGCGTGATGCCGTATTCCTTGAGTTTTTCAATCGCCGCCTCGTTGTGCGTATTCATCATGACCGAGGTGTGCAGCGGGATGTCGATGCCCAGTTCCTTTTTCAGCTCAAGCACGGCGAAGTCCTGCACGAGGATCGCGTCGGGGCGGATCTCCTGCAGGTAGAGCAGATATTCGCGCAGGGCGGGAAGCTCTTCCTCGCTGATGAGATTGTTCAATGTGATATAGAGTTTGACGCCGTGCTCGTGCGTAAAGTCGACGGCTTTTTTCAGCATCTCGTTGTCGAAATTCGTATCGCCGTGGTGCATGCGCATGTTGAAGTGCTTGCCGCCCAGATAGACGGCGTCCGCGCCCGCCTCGACGGCGGCGACGAGGGCGTCCCAAGTGCCGGCCGGTGCGAGAAGCTCCACGCAATTACGGGTTAATAGCATATTTTTTTCATGCTCCTTTGCTCATAATTTTTCCGTTTAACGTATAGTATACCATATTTCTAGCCTTTCTGGCGAATTTCCGTAAAAGATTTGCCTTTTCTTCCCTTCTGTAATATACTTTTATCAGTATTGCAACAATAATGAACGGCTGGGCGCAATGCCCCGAAGTGCTTGGGAGCGGCGACACGAACCTTCGCCCCTTGGCGGGGGCGGAGGTTTTTGCTTTGCCGTTTTGCAGCTTGGGAGGTCATTTCATCTATGGAAGGCAAGATAGCGAAGATTCGCGAGGACGCCGTCGCAGCCATCGAAGCGGCGGGCGTGACGCTCGCAGAGCTTGACGGCATCCGCGTCAAGGTGTTCGGCAAGAAGGGCGAACTGACGGCGATCCAGCGCGGCATGGGAAAGCTCGACCCTGCGGAGAGGCCGCGTCTCGGGCAGATCGTCAATGAGGCGCGCGCGGCGATCGAAAGCGCGTTGGAGAAGAAGCGTGCGGCGCTTGCCGAAGAGGCGCTTGCCACGAAGCTTGCAGGCGAGAAGATCGACGTGACGCTTCCCGGGCGGCGTGAGCCTCTGGGGCATCTGCATCCTCTGACGGTCACGATGGAGCGCATCAAGAGCATCTTCATGGCGATGGGCTACAGCGTCGAAGAGGGGCCGGAAATCGAGCGTGACCACTACAATTTCGAGGCGCTGAACCTGCCGAAGGATCATCCGGCGCGCGATATGCAGGATTCCTTCTACATCACGGAGGACATCCTCCTGCGCTCGCAGACCTCACCCGTGCAGGCGCGTACGATGCAGAAGAACGAGCCGAACACACCGATCCGTATGATCGCTCCCGGCCGCGTCTACCGCCGCGACTCCTACGATGCGACGCACTCCCCGATGTTCACGCAGGTGGAGGGGCTGGTCATCGACAAGGGCATCTCCTTTGCCGACCTGAAGGGAACGCTTGAGCTCTGTCTGCATCAGCTCTTTGATGCGGATGCAAAGGTGCGCTTCCGTCCGAGCTTCTTCCCGTTCACAGAGCCGTCGACCGAGGTCGATATCTCCTGCTCCTCGTGTCATGGCGCGGGCTGCCGCGTCTGCAAGGGGACGGGCTGGCTTGAGATCCTCGGCGCGGGCATGGTGCATCCGAACGTCCTGCGCATGAGCGGCTACGATCCCACGCAGGTGTCGGGCTTTGCATTCGGCATGGGCGTTGAGCGCATCGCCATGCTCGCGTACGGCGTGGACGATCTGCGCCTGTTCTACGACAACGACGTGCGGTTCTTACATCAATTCTAAGGAGGCGGGACGATGCAGGTTTCTATCAAATGGCTGAAAGACTATGTGGATATTGACGAAACAGCGGAGCAAATTGCAGACCGCCTCACAATGGCGGGCGTTCCCGTCGAGCGCGTTGTGCGCGCGGATGAGGGGCTGGAAAAGGTCATTACGGGGCGCATTGAGAAGATCACGCCGCATCCGGACTCCGATCATCTGCTTGTCTGCCAGCTGGACATTGGAAAAGAAGAGCGGATTCAGATTGTGACGGGTGCCTCCAATGTGCGTGAGGGGCATATTGTTCCTGCCGCTATGGTCGGCGCAGTGCTCCCCGATGGCAAGAAGATCTCCAAGGGCAAGCTGCGTGGCGTTCCGTCGAACGGCATGATGTGCTCGGCGGGGGAACTTGCGATCAATACCGAGGGGCTTCCCGACGAGCAGATACACGGCATCTACATCCTGCCGGAGGATACGCCCGTCGGGATTCCCGCCGCCGCGGCACTGGGGCTGGATGATGTCGTGCTCGAATTCGAGCTGACGGCGAACCGTGCGGACTGCTTCAGCGTCGTCGGCATTGCGCGTGAGGTCGCGGCACTCACGGGCAAGGAGCTGCGTTTTCCATCCATTACAGTGGAGGAGACGGCATCCGAGAGTGCCGCCGAGCTCGTGCACATCGGCATTGAGGCACAGGAGCTCTGTCGCCGCTTCTCGGCGCGTGTGCTGCGCAACGTGAAGATTGCGCCGTCGCCCGCATGGATGGTGGAGCGTCTGCATGGCGCGGGCATCCGTGCGATCAACAACGTGGTCGATGTGACGAACTTCGTCATGCTCGAACTGGGGCAGCCGCTCCATGCCTATGACTATGACGCTGTCGCAGGACACAGCCTCACGGCACGCCGTGCGCGTGCGGGGGAGAACCTGCACACGCTGGACGATTCGAGCCGTGTCGCCGTTGGGGATGAGCTTGTCATCGCCGACAGCGAAAAGCCCGCAGGGCTTGCGGGCATCATGGGCGGGCTTGAGACCGAGATCACGGAGGGGACGACCTCGGTCATTCTCGAGGCGGCATCCTTCCACGGCCCGACGATTCGCCGCACGGCGCGCCGCATTGGACTACACTCTGAGTCCTCGGGCAGGTTTGAGCGCGGTGTCGATGAGACCGAGACCGTGCGTGCCGTGACGCGAGCCGCACAGCTGCTCGTCGAGATGGGCGCGTGCACGGTGGCACAGGGCGTGGTCGATGTCTACCCGAAGCACCGTGTTCCGACCGTGCTTGAGTTCAGCGCACGCACGGTAGGGGAGCGCATCGGTGCGAATATCCCCGGCGACTGGATGGCATCCGCGCTCCGTTCACTCGGCTTCATTGTCGAGGAAAAGGAGGTTGAGACCTATCGCGTCTCCGTCCCTTCGTGGCGCGGAGATGTGACGATGATGGAGGACATCTCCGAGGAGGTCGCACGTCTCTACGGATATGACAACATCGCTTCCCGCCTCCCGATGGGTGCGGTACAGCAGGGCAGGACGAGCGAGCGGCAGGACTTTGTCGATACGATGCGCGGGACGCTTGCCGCGCTTGGCATGACGGAGGAACTTTCCTTCAGCTTTACCAGTGAGAAAACACTGGATAAACTCGGTGTCCCCGCAGACAGCCCGCTTCGTCAGGCAATCCCCATCATGAACCCGCTCACGGACGAGTACCCGCTCATTCGTACAACCCTCCTCACGAGCGTGCTCGAAAATGCGGCGCGCAACGTCGCCCGCAAGAACATGGATCTGCGGCTCTTTGACATCGCGCCCGTATTCTTCCCGAAGGCACTGCCCGTCACGGAGCTTGCAAACGAGAAACTCATGGTCGCGGGGCTGATCACGGGCAGGAGAAGCCCAATCGCATGGGATACGGACAATGCACAGGTCGATTTCTACGACATGAAGGGCATTCTTGAGCGATTCCTCACAGCAATCGGCGTGCAGAAGTACACGGTGGAGTGCGGCGACCACTTTGCCATGCACCCCGGCAAGACGGCGCTGCTCAAGAAGGGGCGCGACATCATTGCAACCCTCGGTGAGATTCATCCGACCGTTGCCGCGAACTTCGGCATTGCGCAGAGCGTCTACGTCTTTGAGATGGAGGTCGACACGCTCCTGCGCTACCGTAAGAAGAAAAATGCGATTGCGTCGCTGCCGAAATACCCCGCATCGACGCGTGATCTTGCGATCCTTGTGGATGCAGACCTGTCCACGGCGGAGATCGAGCGTGTCATTGCCAAGAAGGGCGGCAAGTTCTTCCGTGGCGCGACGCTCTTTGATGTCTACATGGGCAAGCAGGTCGGGAGCGGGAAAAAGAGCATGGCGTTCCATCTGCATTTCCAGTCCGATGACAAGACCCTGACCGATGAGGAAGTGGATGCGGCATTTGCAGACATTCTTGCGGCGGCACAGAACCAGCTCCACGCAGAGCTGCGTGCATAAGAGGCGGTGAGAGCCATGATAGAGGAGAAGAAGCAGCCCCAGCGGGTTGTGATCGAGATGTTTGGGCAGACCTATCAGCTCAAAACGGATGACCCCGAACGGCTCAAGCGTCTTGCGGCGGAGAGTGACCGTCGGATCAAGGAGATGTCGAAGAAGGTGCGCAGCTTCGACGTACAGCGTATTGCCGCACTCACCGTTCTACAGATGATGGATGAGTATGAGCAGCTGCAGCGGGACTATGACGAGCTCGTGCAGCTGCTTGAGGAGAAATAAACCCAATCAAAAAGCTGTGGTGGAATTTCCATCACAGCTTTTTGATTGGAGATTATCGAATACTGAAACTTACATTTGTTGTGACCGATACCGTCGCGCCCGTGGGGTTCGGATAGCTGCCGACGGCATATGCCGCTGCAACTGCCGCATCGTCGAGCATCCCATGTCCCGAGGAGGAGGCTATCGACACGCTCGTAATCGCGCCCGAGGCACTGATGGTTGTGACGATTGTCGTCGTTCCCTCGAGACGGCGCTTCATCGCCATGTAGGGGTACTCCTTGTTCGCATTGACCGCCGCCCAGAATCCGTTGGTATCAAACGGAGCACTGCCCGTTCCGGAAACGTTGCCGTCGCCCGAGCCCTGACCTGCGCCCGAGCCGGAACCTACGCCCTGTCCGTCACCTGTGCCATCGCCGCTGCCCGTGCCCGTGCCTGATCCTGAACCCGATCCGGAGCCGCTGCCCTCACCGCTGCCCGAGGCTGAGCCCGAGGATGCAGAGGCCGGTGCGGCATCGGAGGAGGGGGCGGCAGCTTGAGAAGCCGCTTCCGGTACAGTCACGGCATCCGGTGTAGGCACAACCGCGTCGGTCGGTGTGACAGGCGGAACCGTTTGCTGCACCGTCTCGACGCGCTTTGCGACCTCCTCCGCCTTGAGTGGCTCGGGGAAGAGGTTTTCGGAACCTCCGCCGCCCTCGTGTCCGCTGCCCTGACTGAAATCGGAGGCTTGGAGATCGATCTCATAGACCTGCTGCTCCTTTTCGGCGACAACGACCGCAAGCCCGATGGCGAGAAAGAGGAAGATGACGAGGTGAACAGCAGCAGAGACGATATAGGCTTTCCCCCATGAAAGGTGTTGATCCATATATCTATCCCTTCTGTTCTGCGGCTATCGAGAGTTTTTTCACCCCCGCTCCTTTGAGCATATCCATCACCGCGACAACCTGTCCGTGTGCCGTGCGCTTGTCCGCCTGCAGGACGACCGCCGCATTCGGGTTCTCCTCCATGTGGCGTTTCATGATTGCCGCAGACTCCGTGATGCTCACGGGATTGTTGTCAATCGTGATATGCCCCTGCTCGTCGATTGTCATAATGATCGGGAGCTGTGCCGGAGCAGTCGCACTCTGCGCCTGCGGGAGCTGGACGGCGAGTGCCTTCTGCGCAACCGTCTGCAGACTGTTCATCATGAAGAAAACAAGCAGGAAGAAGATGATGTCGATCATCGGGATAATCATGAACTCCGGCTTTTTTTTCAGTCGATGATTGCTAAAATTCATTACGCATCCCAGCTTTCTTTCTTTGCCGTGACAATCGTCGCGCACAGACGCTCCGTATCCGTCACAATCGTGTCGAGCTGATGGCTGAAATAGGTGTAGACGCAGAACGCAATGATCGCCACGCACAGACCCGATGCCGTTGCGACAAGAGCCTCACCGACACCGCCTGTGATCGCGGCTGCGCCGCCGCCCGCATCCAGCACGCTGAACGTCTGGATCATACCTGTGACCGTGCCCAAGAGACCGAGCAGCGGGGCAATCGTGACAATCGCACTCAGGTAGTCGAGATAGCGGCGGAAGCCAATCGACTCCATCGACATACGGTCGGAGAATGCGCCCTTCATCGCTGTTTCTGTGGACGCGTTCTCGATGCCGCTTTCGATGATGCGGGCAATCGCAGAGGGGAACTCCTTGCAGAGTTTGCTGATCGTGTCAAAATCCTTCTGCACGGCGGAGTGATAGACCCCGTGGAAGAACACACGCGAACCCTTGCGGTTGATGCGGTAGTAGTAGAACCGCTCCACCGCAATCGCAATCGTGATGAGGGAGAGAATCAGAAGGGGGTACATGACCAGTCCGCCACTGTGAAAGAGGTGGGCTGCGCTTTCAAAACCTGACATAAATGGAACTCCTTTGTATAGATTAGAACATCATGCGCATACCGAGGCGGTAGATGCGCCCATCAACGATATATAAATACTGAGTACGATAATCATTATATAAAAAACCATATAGATGTCAAGAGCGAAATTCACTTTTATGAATACTCTGTTTTGACAATGCGAATTTTTTTTATTATACTGAAAGAGTTGGGAAGCGTACGGTTATGGGATGCTTCTACAGCTTATTTTTACGGAAAGGGGGTGAATGTTTGTTATTCGATCGTATTTTACGTTTTTTTATTGTGCTCATCATGGCGATTGTCGGCGGAACTCTGTTTGAACTTGCAATCCCGACGATGAGTGGCTATTTCTCTGCGTCGTTCCGGCAGGTCGAGCTCGGGGTGCTCGGGCTTTCTCTTGCAGGGCTGGTCTGTGTTCTCGCTGGTGCATTCCTCGGTGGTATGATCGGCTATCCGCTCGCGCCGTTCTTTACGGGACGCCTCCGACGTTTCTCCGTGTGGGTGGAGGGGCAGCTCGGCAAGATGCCGACACGCGATGTGATCGCAGGGGCAATCGGACTTTTTATCGGACTCATCATTGCACGTCTTCTGGGCGATGCGTTTTCTATGATACCGATTGTCGGCGACTACATTCCCATCGTGTTCAGCATTGTACTCGGCTATCTGGGTGTTCACATTATGGTACGAAAGCAGGAGGAGCTGGCGGCAGTCTTTGACTTTATCCCACGCTTTTTGCGTGATATGTCGCGTATGCGTGAGGGGCGCGTCCCGTTGCAGAATGCGGCACAACCCGCGCAGACGGAGCGTCAGTACAAGCTGCTCGATACGAGTGTCATCATCGACGGGCGCATCGCGGACATCTGTGAGACGGGATTTCTCGAAGGGACACTCCTCATACCTGTGTTTGTCCTTGAGGAGCTACAGCATATTGCGGACTCGCCTGATTCCTTGAAACGCGTGCGCGGACGCAGAGGGCTTGACATCCTGCAAAAGATTCGCAAGGAATCGCGCATGAAAGTAGAGGTCACGGAGGCGGACTTTGAGGAGATCGCAGAGGTGGACTCGAAGCTCCTGCAGCTGGCGCAGGAGGTCGGCGGCAAGATCA
>CALJPB010000274.1 GCA_937981305.1 uncultured Selenomonas sp. | reverse complement strand
ATCGGGACGGTGAGCAGACGGCGCGCGAGGATGGTGCGATGTCCCTCGTTGTGCAAATGGATTGCCGTCTCCCGCAGGTCACCGAAGATGCCCGCCGTCGCTGCGTGCTCCTGTCCCTTGGATCGGTAGTATATCTGGAGAGGCTGCATGACGTTCTGCCATGTGTGCAGATACGCCGAGAGTTCTGTGAGGCTCTTGTCCGCATACACTGCGTCGGGGGCGGCCGTACGCATTTTCGTGAGATGTGCGCGGATGTAGCCCGCCTGCCGATCAGCGAATTGGCGCGTCTCGATCTCGTACATATCGAGCAGGGCTTCGATGAGGACGGGCGCACGCGCTGTGCCGTTGTGTGTTGCAAGCTGTGCGATTTCATCCATCCGCTTGAGCAGGAGTGCTGCGGGCAGGTCGTTGAGGCATTCTTTGAGCTGTGCGATGATGCTGCGGCGCAGGGCATCGAGCCGGTCGAGCAGGGCAGAGGCATCGGGCGCGGGCAGTCCCGCCGCCGCGCGGTGCGCCTTGATCTCCTCGAGCAGGCGGCAAAATTGCTCGCTCTCCGGCACGGCATACGTCTCATCGCACGCGGCGAGTGCATTGATCTCTGCGGCGAAGCTCTCTCCGCGTGCGGCGGCGGCATAGATCTGATCGAGGAGTGCGCCGACTCTGTGGTAGGACAGATATCCCTCTGCGCCCTCCGAACGATAGCAGGTCAGCTCTGCGGCAAGGCGCGTGTTCATGTCGAGCAGGGTTTCCTTGGCGCGGTCGATGCGCTCCGGCTCGTCAAAGAGGGCGCACTCCTCCGCCCGCTCCAAGATGACGCTCTTGCGGTCGGTGGGCGATACGCCCAGGATGTCAAACGGATTGTCCTGTGTGTGCATACATCCCCCCTAGTCTCTGCTGCCTACGTGAAATCCGATGGGACGCTTCTCCGATGGCACGCCCATCTCCGCCGCAACGGCGCTGAGGATTTCCTGCGTGACGGCGCTGCTGCCTGTGCGCACGGCTCTGCGCCCCGCCTCCTGTACGAGATAGGCGGCATCTGCCACGGAGCAGCCGACGAGGCGTGCGGCGATGTGCGCGGGTGAGACATCTACCGCGCATGGAATCCCCGCGAGTTTCTTTTGCAGGAGCGCACAGATCTCCTCCTCCGACGGCAGGCCGACCTCGATGATGTGGTCGAACCGCCCCTTGCGCCGTGCGGCGGGGTCGATGTCGTCTATGCGGTTCGTCATCCCCAGAACGAGGATGCGCTGCCTGCGTGCCGTCTGCAGCAGGCGCAGGAACTCGCCAACCTCCTCCGTGTGGTGCTGGTGCGTACTGCCGTCACGTGCGGCGAGAAACGCCTCCATCTCGTCAATGACGACGATGGAGGGGGCATCGGCCGCCGCCTCCTCAAAGAGTTCCGCGATTTTCCGGCTCGTCTCGTGGATGTATTTGCTGCCGATGCTTGCGGCATTGACGATGTGCGTGCTCCATCCCAGGTATGCGGCGAGCTGTTCGACGGCGTATGTCTTCCCGGAGCCGGGCGGCCCGTAGAGGAGAACCGCCCCCGGGAAGTCGATGCCCATACGCGCATATTCTGCGGGGCGGCGCACGATGTCGATGATGTAGTCGCGGAAAAATCGGGTCAGTTCCTCTCTGCCGTACAGGATGAACTCCTCCTGCGGCACGTCTGCATCCGCCGCTGCGCTCTCCGGCACTTCCTCCACCGTCTCCATCGCAGGCAGATCCAGTCCCGCATGGCGGGCGATGTCCCGTATGGCATCCTCGCTCGTCCATGTCATGAGCGGATGAATGCGCTCGATATCACAGGCGGAGACGGCAGCCCCGCCCGTCAGCCAGCAGCCGAGGACGATGTCGTCCGACAGTTCTCTCCCGTCGGGGAGCGGCAGGAGGTGCGAGTACTGCTCAAAGAAGATGGCATCCCCAAAGTGCACCGTCGTGCATTTCCTGCTCTCCCTGAGCGCGGCGGCAAAGGAGAGCGCATCTCCGACGGAGGTCGGAGTATCGGCGTGCGCGACGCATTCGAGGCGTTTCCCGCACGGGGAGACGGCATAGCAGAGACCCTCCTCCTGCGGCATCGGGCGAAACATCTCCGCAGGGATCAGCCGCTCCCGTTTCCAGTGCGCGATGCGTGCCGCCGTGGCGATGAGGACGCGGCGGCCGACAAAGGTGCGGTGGATGCTCCAACCGTCGCCGCCGTCCAGTCTTTTTTGCAGGACGAGACCCGACTCGGGGGTCGTCCCGCGTCCGATGCGCTCCATGACCGCCTAGCTCCGCAGGATGTTGACGAAGTCGTCCGCCCGTCCTGCCGAACCGCCGCCCCCGGTGAGCCCGTACATCTCGATGAGGATTTTGCGCAGAGCGTTGATGTCCCCCGCCGCGACGGCGTTCATCCCCTCCGCCGCGAGCGTCTGATAGCGTGCGGGATCGGTCGCGGCCGGATCCGTGCGCAGGAGGTTCTTGAAACAGTCGATGACAAAGAAGTCCTGTGTAAAGAGGATGCCGTAGCACCGTCCGCGCACCTCGTTCATGTAGCCGTCAAAGGAGGTGTCGCGGCGGACGACAGCGTTCTGCGCACGGCGCAGCAGGGTCTCGATGCTGTGCTTTTCCTCCGCCGAGGCAAACTGCCGCACACCGTCCTCATATATGCCGCGCAGCCTGTCCAGCTCGGCGCGGCGCACGTTCGCGCTGTTGTCTCTGCGCACTTCGTACAGGAGGCGTTTTGCCTCGTAGAGGTGCTCGGCAGCCTCCTGCAGAGGTTCTGCGTCGGGGTGCTCGCTGTAGGCGATGTCGGCGGCTGCCTCGGCTCTTGTCCGTGCACGTCCGAGCTTTTCGTCCGTCACCATCCCCTCCAGCTGCTCGATGCGCTCCAGCACGTCGTCCGCCTCCGCGAGGAGCGCATCGACGCTGTCCTCGGCGGAGTAGTCCACCGAGCCCTCCTGCCGCGAGTAGAACTCCCGCGCAGAGCGGAACAGTCCGCCGATCTGCGGGACGGAGATCTCGATGCTGATGTTGCCGTCGTCGCGCATCTCGTAGTCACAGACGAGATCTGCGCCCGCGGGAATGACCCCGTCCGTGAGATCCGTCCCACGGATGGAAAAGACGCCGATGAAGCGGTTGTCCTGTACGGGCTCCTCGATTTCGCCCTCCCAGAGCTTAAAGTTGAGGGATTCGGCGCTGTCCGCCCGCAGTACCTGCGCCGCCTTGAACACGCGCTGTCCCTTTTTGGGCAGACGGTCGCCCACGCGCACGAGCCAGTCGAGCGTGGACGCGCTCTGCCCGATTGTTTTCAGCACCTCGACCCCGATGGAGTGTGAGGCGGGGATGGCGGAGATGACCGCCGCCGTGCGCTCGATGACGATGTCCTCCTGTCGGATGACAGCGCCGCAGCGATCGTAAACGGTGATGCGGAACGCATTCGCACCGTCGGTGTCCAGCCGCAGGGTCACGATCGTTCCATGCCGCAGGGCGCATCTGCCCGAGGTCCACCCCGTCCCCGTGACCTCGAACTCCGCGCCGTCGGGGACATCCCCCTGCACCTTCACCGCGAGTTTTGCCTGCGGCTCCGCCGTGCGTGCGATGTAGTTGAACGAGACGGCATCCTCAGCCATGCGCACCTCGCCGCGCACGGGGCGGTGCGTCAGCTCCTGTGTGCTCCAGTCGATGCTCTCGGCGTAGATGGCAGCCCCTTCGGCGACCGCCGTCATCGGATTCACGGGAACGCCTGCGGGTATGCCGAGTGCAAAGCTCACGTAGTCGCGCAGGGGCTTGTAGTTCGTCGGTCCGCCGATAAAGACGACATCCTCGAAGTCCACCGCGCTTAGATTGTTCTGCGCGAGAATCTCGCGGACACGTGCGACCGACTCCGCCAGTTTTTCCTCCATGACGGCATCCACCTGCGCACGCGTGAGCGGGATATCGAGATAGATCTCGCTGGCGTCCAGATCCGTCGTGCGTGTCTCGTACTCCGTGAGGCTGATGTGCGTCTCCTCTGCGCCTGAGAGCTCTATTTTCGCCTTTTCGACTGCCAAGAGGGCAAGGCGATGCAGCGAGCGGTACCGCACATCGCTCATGAAGTCCTGCGGCAGGTGGAACTGCTCCGCAAGCCACGGACGCACCACGCTGCTGAAGATCCCGCGGTCAAAGTCGCGCCCGCCGCACATGGCGATCCCGCCGTGCGCGATGAGCTGCACCTGTGCGCCGATGCGCTCCGCGACGGCGACATCGAGCGTCCCGCCGCCGAAATCATAGATGAGGAACAGCCCGTCCTGCTTTTTCACGCGCATGACGCTCATCACCGCCGCCACAGGCTCCTGCATGAGCGCAACCCGTCCGATGCCCGCCATCTGCGCCGCCTCGCGCGTTGCCGCCTTCTGCATCTGGTTGAATGCGGCGGGGACAGTGATGACCGTACCGATGGAGGGATCGCTGCGCACCTCCTCCGGCAGGTAGCCGTACAGGGTCTTGAGCACCTCGGCGGAGCACTCCTCCGGCGTCAGATCACGGCCAAGCACGTCGATGTGGATCGGCGTTTTGGTTCCCATCATCCGCTTGAAGAGCTGCGCCGTATTCTTCGGGTTCTGCGGCGCGGCATCATAGGCACGCTTGCCGACGTACTTGTTGCCGCGCCGATCATAGCTCAGGACGGACGGCGTGACATCGTTCTGCTCGGGGCTTTTCCATACGCGCAGCGACGTACCGTCGTAGGAACAAATCGCACTGTTGGTCGTGCCAAGGTCGATACCGATGTACTGTTTCATGACTCTGCCCTCCGCAGCATCGCCGTTCCATACTGAACGACATTTCCCTCGCGATCCAAAAGAACAGGTTCGATCATATAGTCCACCACAAGTCGATCCTCCGCTGCAAACTCATCCGCATTGAGTGGTGTCAGCGGCAGACCCGGATCGTATGCTGTACCGGCATACGCCGGCATCTGATACCCTGCCTGTTCCAGTGCGTCGTTCAGCTGCTTTCGATACCAGAGCACACGTCCCGAAAATTTCTTTTGCATGGGCGCGTCCAGCAGCGCAAGCGCCTTGTCAAACACCCCGCTGAACCGCCACGACTCCACCATCAGCCGCAATAAGATCTGCTCTGTCTTCTCCATAGACGCACACCTCATCCGTATTTTGAAAGCACCGATCCGATGAACTTCGCGGTATCCGTAACTTTTCTTAAATTTAATTTATATTTCGTCAACTCTTCGACAAAATCCTTCTTACGTGGTATAATTTTGATAAAGTTGGAATTTTTGGAGAAAGTGAGATGAGACGGATGCCCGAACTGCTGTCCTTTGGCTCGGACTATCTTGAGGGGGCGCACGCGGAGATCCTGCAGCGGCTTGTCGCGACAAATCCGGAGCAGACGGCGGGCTATGGGCTGGACACCTACTCCGATGCGGCACGGGAGAAGATACGAAAGGCGTGTCGCAGTCCGCGTGCAGAGATTCATTTTCTCGCGGGTGGAACGCAGACGAACCGCATTGTGATCTCATCTCTGCTGCGCCCCTACGAGGGCGTGATTGCCGCCGATACGGGGCATATCACCGTACACGAGGCGGGCGCGGTCGAGGCGGGCGGACACAAGGTGCTCGCTCTGCCGCATACGGACGGCAAGCTCACGGCGCGTGCCATCGAGACGTGTCTGCGTGCCTATCACGAGGACGCGAACCGCGACCACATGGTACGCCCCGGTATGGTCTACCTCTCCCATCCGACGGAGTACGGGACGCTCTACACGATGGACGAGCTGGAGGTCATCAGCGCGATCTGCCGCACGAACCGCATTCCGCTCTTCCTCGACGGGGCGCGGCTCGCATACGCGCTCGGCTGCCCCGCGAACGAGCTGACGCTCCCCGCCATTGCCCGCCTGACGGACGTATTCTACATCGGCGGGACGAAGTGCGGTGCGCTCTGCGGCGAGGCGGTTGTGTTCCCGAGGCCTGATACCGTCCCGCACTTCTTCACCATCGTCAAGCAGAGCGGCGCACTCATGGCGAAGGGGCGCGTACTCGGTATCCAGTTCGACACGCTCTTTACGGACGGCCTCTACGAGCGCGGCGGGGCGCACGCCGTCGCGGCAGCCGACCGCATCCGCGCGGCACTCACGGAGAAGGGCTATCAGCTCGCTGTGGACAGCCCGACGAACCAGATCTTCCTCGCGCTCGATGACGCGCAGCACGCGCACCTCTCCGCAGAGGTCAGCATGGGCTTCTGGGAGAAGCAGGGCGATGTGACCATCATGCGCATCGCAACGAGCTGGGCGACACGGGATGCGGA
>CALJPB010000273.1 GCA_937981305.1 uncultured Selenomonas sp. | reverse complement strand
ATCTCGGGCGTGCTCGGACATGAGCTCGCGCACGTCAAGCACCGCGATATCCTCATCTCGACCATCGCGGCGACGATGGCGACCGTCATCTCCTATGCCGCGAGCATCGCCCAGTGGGCGGCGATCTTCGGCAGTGGGCGTTCGAGCGATGACGACAACAACGGCGGTATCATCGGGCTCATCGCAACGGCGATCATTGCGCCGATTGCGGCGGCACTCATCCAGATGGCGATCTCGCGCTCGCGCGAGTACAGCGCGGATGAGGGCGGCGCAGAGATCTGCGGCAACCCGAACTACCTCGCCGCAGCACTCGAAAAGATCGAGTACTACGCCGTTCACGGCGCACCGCTGCCCGAGGCGACCCCCGCCACGGCGCATATGTGCATCATCAACCCGCTGACGGGACGTGACATCTCGTTCAAGAGCCTGTTCTCGACCCATCCCGATACGCAGGAGCGCATTGCGCGTCTGCGCGAGCAGGCGCAGCGCATGAACATTCGCTGAGCAGATTCGTGCTACATCAAAACCTCACGTATTCGTTATGAATGCGTGGGTTTTTTTGTTGTCCATATGTATTGCGCTTGTCCGTACACAAAGATATAATATGGAGGATAGGAGGCGATTTTAATATGGCTGCGAAGACTGCAAATTTATACGCGCGCGTGGAACCCGACATCAAGGAACAAGCAGAGGCAATCTTGTCAACGCTCGGTATTCCTGCATCGAACGCAATCAATATGTTCTATCGACAGATCATCCTTCGTCAGGGACTCCCTTTTGATGTGAGCATACCGCAGCTGCGGCCGCTCAGTCTGAATAACTTATCAGAGGAAGAACTGGATGCGGAACTGGAAAAAGGCTATGTGGATATTGCCGCAGGACGGATGCGCCCGGCACGGGAGGTCTTTGACGACTTGCGACGGGATTATGGGCTATGACGTATCGTGTTGAGCTCTCGGCAGAGGGAAATGACGATTTGCGGAAGATTTATGAATATATCGCCTTTGAACTCGGCATGTCTGACAGCGCAAAGGCGCAGATCCACCGTTTGGAGGAGAGAATTTACGCCCTTGAAACGATGCCGGAGCGACATCGCCGTTATGAAAAAGAACCGTGGCGTACGAGAGGTCTGCGCCTGATGCCCGTCGATAATTATGTCGTGTTTTACATTCCAAATGACGAGCGCAGAGTTGTGAACGTCGTGCGTATTATCTACGGCGGTCGAAATATTGCTGCACAGCTTGAACAATATATGGAGAACAGCTGATTTCAGTGTCTATACGAAAATCCGCGCGGAACATGCGCGGATTTTCTTTTGTCTATGTTGCTAGAAATCATAATTGACAGATCTGCGATGCGCAGGCAATCCTCGCGAACTTCAACGCGTTGAACGGCTTCAAGGAGCGTTACAAGTGGACGTTCCTGCAGGTGCTCGATCACTTTGAGGTGCCCGACAACCAGACGCGTCTGCTTGCGCTTGAAAAGGGGGAGATCGACCTCATTTTCGGCAAGAATATGATCGACGGCGATGCGGTCAAGAAGTTCTCGAATATGAAGGGGTATAAGACGGCACTCTCCTCGCCCGCCTCGACGCGAGAGCTTGTACTCAACACGACGAACCCCATCCTGAACGACCTGAATGTCCGCCGTGCGCTCAACTATGCGACGGATCGTCAGTCCATTTCGGACAATATCTTCTATGGATTTGAGCCGCCCGCAGAGACGCTCTTTGCAAAGAATGTGCCGTATGCGAACATCGACGTGATGGAGTACAAGTACAACGCCGATACCGCCGGACAGCTCCTCGAGCAGGCAGGCTGGACGATGGGCACGGACGGTGTGCGCGAGAAGAACGGGCAAAAGCTCAGTCTCAACCTCCTCTACAACGTCGACTCGGTCATGGAAAAGACCATCTCGGAGTACCTGCAGGCAGAGTATGCGAAGTTCGGTGTCAAACTCAACATCGCAGGACAGGAAGAGCAGTCCTACCGTGACAACATGAAGGCGGGCAACTTCGACATCATCTTCAACATCGTCTGGGGTATGCCGTACGATCCGATGTCCTCGCTCGCGGGCATGACTGAGCCCGTCTACGGTGACTATGCTGTACAGCAGGGCATCCCGACGAAGGCGGAGATCGACCGCAATATCCTCATGGCAAACAAGGATACGACCGATGCCGCGCGTCAGGAGCACTACAGCTATGTGCTGAAGCAGTTCGCGGAGCAGGCTGCCTACATCCCCATCACCTACGAGGTCAACAAGACAATCTATCGTGAGGGGCTTGAGGGCGTTCAGTTCACATCCTCGCAGTATGAGGTGCCTTTCTGGCTCATGAGCTGGAAGTAATTATTTTTGGATGAGGAGGACTGTCGCGGCAAGCGCGGCAGTCCTTTTCCTGAATATGAAGCAGGACTATGTGAAATATGCGCGTGTGCGCGGCATCCGTCAGCGTGTAATCCTCGTGAAGCACATCCTGCGGAACTCGCTGCATACGTGCTTTGTCGCAATCGGCATGAGCATTCCGCAGCTCATCGCAGGGACGATCGTCGTCGAGAATGTCTTTGCGTGGCCGGGGCTCGGAACGCTCTGCATCAAGTCGATTTTCAATCGGGACTATCCCGTCATTCAGATGTATGTGCTGTTCATCGGCGTGCTGTTTGTCGTGTTCAATCTGATTTTCGGCATTTTGCAGACACTCGCCGACCCGCGTGTGAGAGAGGGGGAGTAACGTGCTCGACAGATTTCTGCATAACCGCACAGCGATGGGGACGACGATCTTCCTCGGTATCATTGTGCTCCTCGGCATCCTTGCGCCGTGGATCAGCTCGCGCGACCCCTATGCGAACAACATCGCGAACAAATTTGCCGGCTTTAGCTGGGAGTATCCGCTCGGCACGGATCAGCTCGGCCGCTGCATTCTCTCGCGTATGCTCGACGGTATTCGCCCGACGCTCGGGCTTGCCGCGCTCACGATGCTCGGTACGATTGGTCTCGGCGCGTTTATGGGGCTGTGTGCCGGCTACTTTCGTGGGGCGGTGGACGAGGTCATCATGCGCATCGTCGATGTCATGCTCTCGTTCCCGAGCCAGATCATGGTGTTTGCCATTGTCGCACTCCTCGGCGTGGATGTCCGCAACATCATCCTCGAGCAGGTGTTTATCAAGTGGGCGTGGTATGCACGCATGATCCGTACGGGTGTCATTCAGCACCGCGACAAAAACTTTATCTCGTTCAGCCGCGTGGTCGGTACGAGCAACAGCTTCATCCTCATGCGCCACCTGCTGCCCTCGATTGCGGCGGATCTCGCCGTGCTCGCGAGCCTTGACATCGGCTGGGCGATCATCAACATCTCGACGATGTCCTTCCTCGGTCTCGGCGTGCAGGCACCGATTCCCGAATGGGGCGCGATGCTCAACGAGGCAAAGAACGTCCTCACGACGAACCCCATCCAGATGCTTGCGCCCGGTATCGCCATTGTCTCCGTTGTCACGGCGTTCAACCTGCTCGGCGATGCCATCCGCGACGTGCTCGACCCGAAGGAGGTGCGCTCATGAGTGAAGGAAAAAACGTCATTGAGGTCAAGAACCTGCGGGCTGTCGTGCATGAGGAGGGGCAGGACATCACCCTGCTCCATGACAGCAGCTTCGTCGTTCGTGAGGGCGAATGCCTCGGCATCCTCGGCGAGTCGGGCAGCGGCAAGAGCCTCTGCATTGCGCGGGCGATTGCCTGTCGGAGCGATTTGATCCTCTTTGACGAGGCTGTGTCTTCCCTCGACGCACACACGCAGGTACAGATCATGGATCTCCTGCTCGACCTCAAGGAAAAACTCGGTCTGACCTATATTTTCATCACGCATGACCTCACCTCCATCACCTACTTCTGCAGCCGCGTCATCTTCCTCAAGGACGGCAGCGTTGTCGCGGATTCGCCCGTCAGCGAGCTGTCGAAACTCGACGTGCCCTATGCAAAAGAATTGCTCGGTGCGGTACTTGATTTAAGGAAGCACTGATAAATTCAGCCACGCCATCTTGACGCATCTTTTTTGCCCG
>CALJPB010000272.1 GCA_937981305.1 uncultured Selenomonas sp. | reverse complement strand
TGTCGAGAATATGCTTCTTGTGTTTGAAGTAAAGCCTAAAGACGCAAAGTCGATTGTGAAATCATTTAAGCGTATTGTTAATACACCCCTCGGCACTGTCCTAAACTTTGGCTATGTGTCGGAGGATGGGAGTCTTTGCCGAACGAAATGTGTGCTTTCGGATGCGCGTGTGTTCCTCTACGGGCTGTTTAAGTTCGCGGAGAAATGCGGCGACTATAAGGCGTTCACGCTCTCGACGCTGCTCAATGATACGATTGAGCGCGACGGCATCAGTCCGACACAGATCTTTGGTGTGACACGCGAGGAGGCGGAGCCAATGCTGAGGGGGCTTTCGGCGAAGTATCCGGATTTCATTGACGTGTCCTTTACGCATGATTTGGAGAAAATCACGCTGGCAGAGGATAAGAGCTCCGCAGATGTATTGGAACTCTTCCGCACCGAGGAGGTCTGAGGAAATGGCACAGGGAATGTATCGCACATATTTTGACTTTGACGAGAACTATTTTCCTCAGATAACGGACTCCTCGATTCGGGACTCGGAGAATCTGTGGCTGAAAACCTATCCGCATGAGAAGTTTCTGGAACTGCTGAAAAAGATGGAGCGTGTGATGGCGCGGCAGGAGAAACGCTCGGTGTGGATCTCGGGCGCATACGGCACGGGCAAGTCGCAGTGCGCCTATACGCTCAAGAAGATTCTCGATGTACCCGAGTCGGAACTGCGCGCCTACTGGGAAGACTATAAGGCACTCGCACATGAGACTGATTTACTGGGCAAGCTGCTTGGACACAAGCAGGTAGGCAATGGCATTGTGACGGTGTACCGCTACGCGGGAACTCCGCACTCGACGCAAGATCTGCTCATTGCCGTGCAGGAGAGTGTGCAGGCAGAACTTCATGCGCGTGGCCTTTACGAGGGAGAACATACGCTCAAGGAGAGTGTCATCGCATGGCTGGAGGCGACTGAGGCGCGCAAGATCTTCGTTGACAGCGTGCTGCAGCAGCCGCAATGGACGGCATCGTTCGGCGGGATGATGGTCGAGGATATTGTCACACGTCTGCGCGAGGGCGGTGAGGTGCGTGACCTCATGGAGCGTATTACGCGACTCTCTAACGCCGAGGGCTTTACCATGATGCAGCTCGATATTGATCGTCTGATTGCGTGGCTGACGGATGTCATTGAGCAGAACAATATCAAACTCGTCTTTATCTGGGATGAATTCTCGGACTATTTCCGCATGAATCGTGAGAGTCTGGCAGATTTTCAAAAACTGGCGGAGCTCGTGAATGCAAAGCATTTTTTCTTCGTTCCTGTGACCCATGAGACGGATCATCTTTTTACGCAGGTGGATGAGACGTGGAAGAAGGTTCGCGACCGTTTCATCGATGTCGGGATTACGCTGCCGGACAATATCGCGTTTGATCTCATCGGTGCGGCATTCAAGCCGAAAGCTGCCGCGGCGCAGGATTGGGCGGAGGTGGAGGGCGATCTCAATGGTCGTCTTCATGAGTCCCGTCGTCGCGTGATGGATGTCGCGGGCATCACGTCTGAGGATGTGATCCGAAATATCATGCCTCTGCATCCGATGACGGCTCTGGTTCTCAAACATATTGCATCCTCGTTCCAGTCGAACCAGCGTAGTATGTTTGATTTTATCAAGTCGGTTGGGGATGAGCAGGTCAAGGCATTCCAATATTTCATCGATCATACGGGTCCGTATGACGAGCATCCTCTGCTGACGGTGGATCAGCTCTGGGATTTCTTCTATGTGCGTGGAAAGGCAGATCTTGCAACCCATATCCGCATGATTCTGGACACCTATGAGCAGCAGAAGGGTTTGCGTGAGGAACAGCAGACGGTACTCAAGGCGATTTTGATCCTGCTCGCGGTGGATAAGCAGCTGGGCGGCAGCATCGAACTCCTCCACGCGACGGATCAGAACCTCTCCTATGTGTTTGAGGGGGATGATGATCTGGGCTCTCGTGCCGCCGCGATCGCACAGTCTCTCAAGACGCAGGGGATTTTGATCCAAACGCCTCGTCAAAAGGGAGGGCCGACGTATGAGTTGGCACTGCTCAGCGGCGATCAGGGGAAGATCGAGCAGTACAAGGAGAGTCTGCGCAAGACGAAGACGGATAAGCTGGTGGAGACGGGAAATCTGGGCAAGATCCTGACGCTCCAACCGGAGGGCTTGAAGTCTCGTTTTCTGAATAGTCTCAACGCGATACAGACGGTGACGGCGGATAACTTTACCCGTATCATCAACGGGATGAAGACGCAGGCGGAGGCATGGAAATTTCAAGCCGTCCTTGCCTTTGCCAAGGACGATATGGAGGCGGCTGCGTTCCGCGCTAAGATCAAGGCTACGGTGCGAGATCCGAAATATGGGCATATCATTTTTATTGATGCGCTGAGCACGCCGCTGGGAGCGGATGATTTCGAGAACTATGTGGAATACGCCGCGATGGCGGAATACTATCAGGGCAACAACAGGGTGCAGGCGGAGCAGCAGGCACGACATGCAAATGCTGTGCTGGAGCAGAGCTGGAAGAACCGTATCTACAACGGTCGTTTTGTCCTCTATACGGAACAGCATCCGGATGGCATCCCGCTGACGCAGGCAAGTGAGGTGTCGGGCGTTCTCAAAGCGATTGTGCTGCGTAAATTCCCGAACGCATTTGATGTTGAGAAGACAACGACGGAAGGCTACTACAAGACGAATGCGCTGAAGCCGTCGGCACTTGCCGGAATCAATGGCACGGTGACGGGGACGATCAAGGATGCGGACAAGCGCGTTCTGCCCGAGGTGTGGGCGATTCCTGACTATTGGCAGAGATCGGAGACGAAGAACCTTCCCATCGCTGTGATCAAGAAGGATCTGGAGAGGCGGATTGCTGCGCAGTTTGCAAGCAATGGACAGGTCGGGATTGCGGAGCTATGCGATGTGCTTCTGTCGGAGTATGGGACGCCTCCGTGCAACCTCACGGCGTTCCTGCTCGGATTCCTGCTGCGTCCGTACGCAGGTGATCCCTATCGCTACGGCGATGCAGCGGGAAGCTCGGGGGCAATGTCTGCCGAGAAGCTAAAAGAGATGCTGGGGGACTGTATTGGCGATCTGGCAAAGGGAAAGACACCGCAGGATACCTTTATCGTGGAGATGACGGCAGAGGAGCGCGCCTTTTATGAGATAACGCAAAAGGCGTGGGGCCTATCGGAGGCAAGCTGTACGTCTGTGGCGCGAGTCTCCATTGGCATCCAAAATCGCATGAAGGAGTGGCAGCTGCCGCTTTGGTGTCTCGCGTATGTGGCAGAGGAGAATCTGTTCGCTGTTGTTGAGCTGTATTCCCTTCTGCAGCAGAAGGAGGGGCGCGAGGCACACGGCATTATGATGGCGCTTGGCAGCTCTCCGCAGGAACATCCCACGCTGGCGGATGAGCTCAAAGAGTTGCTCTGCATGGAGCGGCTGGAGGAGGGGATGAATCTTTTCCTCAAGTCCTTTGACGATGGTGAACTCCTGCATCTTGTGGATGAACTCGGGCGGCGCGGGCAGCTGATTCAAGATATACGGCACAAGTTTTCACAGCAGTATGCCTGCCTTTGGAGCAAGGAGACGGGAGAGGAGCTCCTGCGGGAGCTTTGCACGGAGTATCGCGCGGTTCGCGCGACGAATCAGGTGCTCAATGCACAGCTTCAGAACTGGAGTGCGGCGCGTGCAGCGTGGAAGGAGCGCCTGAGCTTCCTGCGTATCTCGGCAGAACTTCTGGCGGAGCAGTCCGAAGCGTTTGCGAAGACGAGGCATATTCTCCAACTGTTGGCGAAGGGCGGTGATGTCCTGCCCGAGCATGTGCGTGACTTTGTTTCGTTGATGGAACAGTATGGTGCCGAGATGGAGCAGGTGCTCGGTGAGGAGGATGTGTTCTTTGCCAAGGCGTATGCTCCCTATCTGGATGGGCTTTCTGAGGCAGAGCGGAAAACAATACGGAGCAAGGTGGAGCAAGGGCTTTTCCTCAAAACGAAAACCCACTGCAATGAGGCGGTACGTTCCTGTGCGGAGGAGTATCGGCGCAGTCAGCTCAAGGAACAGCTGCGCGATCTCTGGAAGGAGAAAACGGGCTCGCTCAGTCCGCGCAAATGGTCGGAGCAGTACCAAACACCTGTCCTTGCCTGTGTGGGGGCGGATGAATACGATGCGGCGCAGCGTGTATTCTCCTATATTGATCATCGTGACGGTAAGGACGAGGAACTGAAGGCAGCGATTGCCTTTTTGGAGAAGGCGGCTTTTATCACGGTGCTTTTGGATGGGGCACAGAGAGATGCGGCATTCCGCAAAAATGTCATCGGGAAGTATGCGGGACTCTTGACTGATTTGCCGGTAGTACGTGAAAAACTGACTGCACTCGGTATCTCTCCGTACGACTGGAGAGGTCACCTGCGCGTTGAGGAAAAACTGAAGCAGCTTGCAAAGGCGAGCTACGATGCAGGCGGCTCCTCCAAGGTGCTCTCGAAGATCGACAGTATGGACGATGCAACGCTCAAGGCATATTTGAAGCGCCTTGTGGCAGATAATATGACGGTCGGGATGGAGATTCTGGAAAACTCGTAAACGGGAGTGAAATGCGATGGTGCCGGATTTGACAGCTGTCGAGCGATATTTGCAGGACAGGGAGCGAACGCCGTTCTTCCTCTTTGCGGGGGGCTCGGTCTATGCGCAGCTGCGCCACGGGCTGCAAGGTCTGGGGCTTCATTTGCTTACGCTGAGTTCACTTTTCTCTGCGGAGGATCGGCTGCCGCTTCCCGATGACATTGTTACGACCATCAAAACGAAGGTGCAGAGCGGTGAGAAGATCCTCCTCATCGGCTTGGCGGAGTATCTCGCTCTGTGTGGGGAGGAGGCGGCGCGCCGTCTCTTTTCCCGTCTCAAGTCGATGCCCTGTGGGGAGGGGGCTGCTCTATTGCTGCTGCGCGGATTTTTTCGTTACGCATCGGAGCTGTCCGAAGATCCCCGTATCGCAAATGGTGAGCGTCGCTTGGCTCTGCGGCGCAGTGCTGAAGATGCGGCGGAGGACTCTGTGCTGGGGATGGATGTCTCCCTGAGCGTATTACCACCGGAGATTCCTGTGGAGGTGGGAACACATGGTGCACGATCTTTGCTGGCGGCATTGGAGCAGGGACGCGACGGCACTCATATCGTACAAAGTCGGCAGAGTTTTCCCCATGCCCTCCTTCGTGTTCATCATGTGAGGGATGCGTTTGGGGTGATTTCGCATTTTTGTGAGGCCTTTGCCCCCCTGCGCTCCTGCGGGACGGAGGCGGAATGGCAGCGGCTCTTGCAGGAACTCTCCAAGGAACAGTGGAAGATGTCTGCTGTGTTCGCGCACTACGGACTGGACGGAGATTTGGCACAGCTTTTTCATGAGCGAACCAATGCCTCTGACTTTGATAAATGGTTGTATTTTATTGCCCTGCGGCTGGCAGGGGACGACCTTGCGAAGAAGTAT
>CALJPB010000271.1 GCA_937981305.1 uncultured Selenomonas sp. | reverse complement strand
CCGCCTTGAGCGGATCGTGCTGCCGCCCGAGGCGGCACGCTTCAAGTATTTTGCCTTTGCAAAGCCGACGGAGTGTGCGCAGCGCGTGGCGGAGCTCGAGGACATCGCCTTTGCCTATCCGGGCGGGCAGCGCATCCTCGACCGCATTTCTCTGCTCATCCGCAAGGGGGATGGTGTGGCACTCATCGGCGAGAACGGTGTCGGCAAGACGACGCTGCTGCAAATCCTTGTCGGGGAACTTGAGGCGACGGGGCGGCTGAAGATCGGCAGCCGCGTCAAGATCGGTTATTTCTCACAGCAGCATGAGGGGCTGGATCCCTCGAAGACCATCTTGGATGAGATCTGCTACACTTACGGTCTGGATGAGGAGACGGCACGCAACTATCTCGGGGCGTTCCTCTTCCACGGGGATGATGTGCTGCGGCTCATCGGTGCGCTCTCAGGCGGGGAACAGGCGCGTGTGGCATTTCTCAAGCTCATGCTGACGGACGCGAACTTTCTCGTACTGGACGAGCCGACGAACCATCTCGACATCCCTGCACGTGAGGCGGTGGAGGAGGCGTTGATGGCGTTCCCCGGCACGTTCATCGCCGTGTCACATGACCGCTATTTCCTCGACAAGACGGCAAACTGCACCCTCGAGCTGAAGGATGGCAGGATCACGGAGTACCTCGGCAACTACAGCTACTATCTGATGAAGAAGGAAGCCGAGAGGGAGGCCGCCGCAGCGGACGCGCCGCACGCAGAGAAGAAGGCGCAGAGTGCGCCTCCCGCACAGGAGAAAAAAGATCATGCGGAGGCACCTGCTGCGCCGAAGGCTGCGGTACACAGTGCCATTCCTGCCGCCCGCCGGCAGGAGATGATCGAGCGCACAGAGGCGGAAATCGCAATGGCGGAGGCGGAGCTGAAGGGACTTGAGTACGAGATGAACCGCCCCGAGACGCAGGCGGATCCGGAGCGCAGCCATGCGATTGCACAGGCATATGCGGCAAAGGAAATCGAGATCATGCAGCGTTATGAGAAATGGGAACAGCTGACGGAGGCGTGACATGGAACTCCAACAAAACCTTGGGTTTCACACCGAGGAAGAAGAGCTGACGGGCGTTGTCGATCATGTCATCTTCTCTGCGGGAGACGGTGCATTCGCTGTCTTTCGCCTGCGTATGGAGCACGCGGGGAAATGCACGGCGACAACGAAGGGGGCTGCTCCGTTGGTCGGGCAGGAGGTTCGTCTGACGGGGAGCTGGGTCACGCATCCGCGTTTTGGGCGGCAGTTTCAGGCGGCGTGTATGCGCGTCAGTGCTCCCACGAGTGCGGGCGGCATTGAGCGTTTTCTCGCATCGGGCACCATTGACGGGATTGGCCCCGCGATGGCGCGGCGCATCGTCGAGAAGTTCGGCGCGGAGGCACTGCAGATCATCGAGCGTGCGCCGAGCCGCCTGAGAGAGGTCGCGGGCATCGGCCCGAAGACTGTGGAGAAGATAACCGCCTCCTATATGCGCCAGTCCGAGCTGCGCGACATCATGCTCTGGCTTGAGGAGCACGGTGTGAGCGGCACCTACGCGGCGCGTATTTTCAAGGCATACGGATCGCTTGCGGTCGAGGTGATGGAGAAAGCTCCCTATCGTCTAGCGCAGGAGATTGACGGGATCGGCTTCATCACAGCGGATACCATTGCCATTGCCGCAGGATGGGAAAAAAATTCCTCGCCGCGCATTGCCGCAGGGCTTTCCTATGAGCTCGCACAAATCTCCTCGGGCGGACACTGCTGCATCCCCGAATCCATGCTTGCAGAGCAGGCATCGAAGCGTCTTGGCGTCACGCGCAGTGAGGTCATGGAGGTGCTCAGCCGTGAGGTGAAGATGAGCCGGCTCTATGCAGTGGACGAGATGGGGGAACGCCTCATCTACGCACCACAGCTCTACAAGGCGGAGGTGGAGACGGCGCGGCTGCTGCGGATGCTTCATAGAAAGGCGGATCACATCCACGTTCACGATACCGCTGCCCTCGTTACAGCGTGGGAGACGGAGCATCGTGTCAGCCTCGCTGCAGCGCAGCGTGAGGCGGTCATTGCTGCGCTCGAACACGGCGTTCTCATTCTGACGGGAGGCCCGGGTACGGGCAAAACGACCGTCGTGCGCAGCATGATCGACATCCTCGGGGCGCAGGGGCTTGAGATCCTGCTTGCCGCTCCGACGGGACGCGCAGCAAAGCGTCTCGCGGAGGCGACGGGCTGTCCCGCTGCGACCGTGCACCGTATGCTCGAAGCACAGGGCAGGGAGGACGGCGAGATGCGCTTTGCACGCGACGCGGAGACGCAGCTCGAGGCAGATGTCATCATTGTGGACGAGGTTTCCATGATGGACATCGTGCTCATGCAGCATCTCCTCACCGCCGTCCTCCCGGGGGCGCATCTCATCCTCGTCGGCGATGTGGATCAGCTCCCTGCCGTCGGTCCGGGTTCCGTGCTCAAGGACATCCTGCGCTCGGGTGTCATTCCGAGCGTCCGTCTGACCGAGATCTTCCGTCAGAACAATACGGGCACGATCGTCCTCAATGCACACGCCATTAACTCCGGTCGCGTGCCATCCTTCACGGAGGCGGATTTTTCATTCGTCACAGCGGTATCGAGCGAGGATGCTGCGGCACAGATTGTTTCCATTTGTACACAGCTCATGCGCACAGGTACGGATCTCATGGATCTGCAGGTGCTGTCACCCATGCGGCGCGAGGCGTGCGGTGTGGATCTGCTCAACCGCAGTTTGCAGGCGGCACTGAACCCGCCTGCGGCAGACAAGGCGGAGGCGGTCGGATTCCGCCTTGGCGACAAAGTCATGCAGACGCGCAACGACTATATGAAGAATGTGTTCAACGGCGACATCGGACGCATTGTCCAAATCGATTCGGAGCACCTCGTTGTCGCATTTGCAGAGGATGTGGAGATTCCCTATACGCGGGACGAGTTCGGTGCGCTCACGCTTGCCTACGCGATGAGCGTGCACAAGAGTCAGGGCAGTGAGTACGACATCATCATCCTCCCGCTCGTGCGTGCGCATCACATTATGCTCCAACGGAACTTGCTCTACACCGCCGTAACACGCGCGAAGAAGGGGGTTATCCTCATTGGTGACCGTACGGCACTCTTTTCCGCCGTGAGCAATGATCGCACGCGCCGCCGCTATACACTGCTCGCAGAGCGGCTGGCGGAGAAAATCTAATCTTCTGTTACTATGCAAGCAGTTGATTTTTACACCTGAAAATAGTATAATGAAGGGAAGTAAAGGAAGCGTGGTATTCATGCTTCCCACATATCACCTTTTAAGAGGTCCTGTGAGGCCTTAAGGGAGTTTTCAATGAAACACACGACACCATCCGTCTATCCAATTTTAGAATGCAAAGCTTTCTTATGCCTTTCTTTGGGCATGGGAAAGCTTTTTTATTGAAAGGGGATGCACATGAGTCAGGAGTTATCACTCAAGGGACGTGATGTTCTTGCGCTCGAAGATTTTTCGGCGGAGGAGATTCGTCTGATCCTGAACACGGCGCGCGAGATGAAGAACATTGTCGGCCGCGACATCAAGAAGGTGCCGGCACTTAGGGGAAAGGCGATTGTCACGCTGTTTTACGAGCCGAGCACACGCACGCGTACACCGTTTGAGCTCGCAGGAAAGTACCTCGGCGCGGATGTCGTGAATATCACGGCGAGCGCGTCGAGCATTGTCAAGGGGGAGAGTCTGCGCGATACGCTCTACACGATCGAGGCGATGGGCGTGGATGCAATCGTCATGCGCCACAAGGCGGAGGGCGCTGCCGCATATGCTGCCGATGCTGTTTCTCCCGTGATTATCAACGCGGGTGACGGCGCACACGCACATCCCTCGCAGGGGCTGCTCAACCTCTATACCATCGAGGAGAACAAGGGGAAGCTTGCGGGGCTGAAGGTTGCCATTCTCGGGGATGTGCTGCACAGCCGCGTGGCGCGTTCGGACATTCAGGGCATGCGCAAGATGGGCATGGACGTACATATCGCGGGTCCACGTCCTCTCCTGCCGCGCTTTCTGCATGAGGAGGAGGGGATCACCATCCATGACCGCATCGAGGACGCGGTCGAGGGTGCAGATGTGATCGAGGTGCTGCGCATTCAGCTCGAACGTATGAAGGGCGGGCTGTTCCCCTCGACACGCGAGTATGCACGTATCTACGGGCTGAACGAGGAACGTCTGGCACTTGCGAACGACGCGCTCGTCCTTCACCCCGGCCCCATGAATAAGGGGTGGGAAATCTCGGAGTCTGTCGCCTATGGCGTACAGTCGCGGATTCAGGAGGAAGTGAAAAACGGGGTTGCCATCCGCATGGCACTCTTCACCTTGGTGCTGATGGGAGGGAAAGCCTGATGAGCGCATTGATTTTGAAGGGCGGTCGGGTGATCGATCCCGCCGCACAGCGGGATGAAATCTGTGATGTCCTCATTGAGGACGGTGTCATCCGTCAGGTTGGAAAAGATCTATCTGCGGGCGATGCCGAGGTCTATGACGCGAGAGGCAAGATCGTCACCCCCGGGTTCATCGATATGCACACGCATCTCCGTGAGCCGGGGCAGGAGGCGAAGGAGGACTTTGCCTCCGGTTCGCGTGCAGGTGCAGCGGGCGGCTATACGACGATTGCAACGATGCCGAACACGCGCCCCGTGGTGGATGATGCGGCGCTTGTCACGAGCCTCATCAAGCGAGCAGAGGATGCTGCCGTCATCCACATCCGCATCATCGGTGCGGTGACGAAGAATCAGGAGGGCAGGGAGCTCGCGGAACTCGGCGATATGGTCGAGGCGGGGGCAGTCGCATTCTCGGACGATGGGCATTATGACCCGTCGGCGAAGGTACTGCTCAGTGCCTACGACTACCTTGTTCCGTTCGACAAGGCGATCATCAATCACGAGGAGGACACATCCCTCGTCGAGGACGGCGCAATGAACGAGGGTTATCGCAGTGCGATGCTTGGGATCAAGGGGCGTCCGATCGTGGCGGAGGACATTGCCGTTGCACGCGATGTCATGCTTGCAGAGTATGCGGGTGCGCACGTACACGTCGCACATATCAGTTCGGGACGTGCGGTACAGCTCGTTCGTGAGGCAAAGGCACGCGGCGTGCATGCGACAACGGAGGTCACACCGCATCATCTGACGATGACGGATGAATGCGTCGACCCACGTGACAGTTCGACGAAGGTTAACCCGCCTCTGCGTACGGCAAAGGATGTTGAGGCGATGGTCGCAGGGCTGCTCGACGGAACAATCGAGATGATCGTCACCGACCACTCGCCGCACGCACCCGAGGAGAAGGATCGCGAGTACATCTACGCGCCGAGTGGCTTCCCGGGGCTTGAGACGGCACTCGGCGTACTCATGACGGAGCTGGTTCACACAGGGAAGCTTCCGCTTGAGACGCTGATCGAGCGTATGACCTATGCGCCTGCGCGCGTCTTTCATCTCGATGCAGG
>CALJPB010000270.1 GCA_937981305.1 uncultured Selenomonas sp. | reverse complement strand
CGTGTACTCCTGCCGCAATGCCGCTGCCGTCCCAAGGAAGGAACTCACGCCCGGCACAACATCATAGTCGAAGCCGCGCTTCTCCCACGCATCCATCTGCTCCTGGATTGCCCCGTAGATCGCGGGATCACCCGTATGCAGACGCACGGTCATCTTGCCCTCGGCCTCCGCCTGAGCAATGGTCTCTACGACCTCATCAAGTGTCATATGCGCCGAGTTATGAATCTCCGCGCCCTCCTTGCACATGGAGAGAAGCGCGGGGTTGACGAGCGAGCCGGCGTAGATGACGACATCCGCCTCCGCGAGATAACGCGCCCCCTTCACCGTAATGAGCTCGGGATCACCGGGACCCGCGCCGACAATATGGATCATATATATGCCTCACTTTCTTTGAGCGGTTATGATATAAATAGGATTGAGCGCCTTCGCCATATCGTACGGACCGACGCGTTCCAGACGGCTGATCTGTACCTGTATTGCCTCATAGGTATAGTGCTCCGCGTGTGCATGAAAATAATCCAGACAGGCGGCGACCGTCTGCATCGTGATCGCATTCGCCACAATGCGCCCCGCAGGGCGCAGACGCGCCCCGATGATATCCAGAATATCAGAGAGTTTGCGCCCGCTGCCGCCAATCAGAGCCACATCGAGTGCGGGCAGCCCGTCCAGTGCTGCAGGGGCTGCCCCCTCCACAACGGTAATATTCTCCACACCAAAACGCTTTGCATTCTCCGCAATGAGCCCGATGCCCTCGGGATTTTTCTCAATTGCATACACATGTCCCGCAGGTGCAAGCCGCGCCGCCTCGATCGAAAGCGATCCGGTTCCCGCGCCGACATCGTAGACGACGGCATCCGGCGCAATCTGGGCCTTGACAAGTGTGAGGATGCGAATCTCCTCCTTTGTCATAGGCACCTTGCCGCGTACAAATGCCTCATCCTTGATTCCAAGATTCATGTATCCTCCTCATGGGTGCAAACGATAATGACACCGTGCCCAATGCCCGTATCATCCTTTGCCGCCCCCAATGTTGTCTCAATAATTTTCTCATCTTCATATGAAAGCCGCGTGCAGACATACATACGGTCATTCTCCCGCCACCTGCACGCAAGCAGTCGCACAGCAATCGTCTGCGAGTTGTTGCGCCCGTCCGTCAGCATTCCGAGCACAGCACCGTCCGTACGGACAAGTTCCGTTTCGAGAGATTCACGCCCATGAAAGCTGAGAAGCCGCGCATTATGCCATGGCAGCGCGAGCCGCGCAAAGGCAAGCTGCAGCGAGCTGATTCCAGGAATGACCTCGATCTGTCCAATGGAAAATGTACGCCGCAGGGCATCGAGCAGAGAGTAGTAACCGGGGTCGCCCGAGACCATGACCACCACATCATCCTCTGCAAGAGCTTCCCGAATAAAGGCAAGCACGCCCGGAATATCCGCACCTATGGCGCATTCACGCGCCCCACTGTGCGAATAATCCGCAAGCGCACGCCTGCCCCCGACAAGGATACGCGCATTTTCGATGATTTTCTGTGCTTTTGGCAACAGATAGGCAGGATCTCCGGGGCCTATCCCAACGACAATAATTTTATGCGTCACTGCTCAAGTCTCCATCCATAAGAGCGTGCAAAGGAGCGCGCCCGCTCGTCCGCACCGAGAATATCGCCCGCAAAGTTCACCATCAGCGCGCCGACCTGAACCTTGCCAAAGAGATAGCGCTCCGCACGTATATGGACGCGCTCTGCGATTACGGAACAAACGCGATCCATCAGCCCTGCGTCGGAGATGATCTCCATCGCATCCTCCGTCGTATTCGCTGCTAGGACGGCGCGTACATCATCCTGTGCCAGCCCCTCAGCCGCAGCATAAGCGGCAAGCGTCTCCAGCCGTGCATCCGCAATGCGGTTGTGCGTGTGAAATACTCCCGCTGCTACCTTCACCAACTTTCCTGTATGACCGAGGATGAGGATGCGCTCTGCTCCGCGCTCTGCCGCGCGATCCAACATGAAGCCGATGAAATTGCTCGTCTCGATGAGCGCCGTCTGCGGTACGCCGAGGGAGAGCGCGATTTTCTCCCCGATCTTGCCGGGTACGAATACGAGCACGGGCTCACTCGCCGCAAGTGCCACATCGATCTGCGGCACAAGGGAATCCTTGAACGCTTCCTCCGACATCGGACGGAGAACCCCCGTTGTTCCGATCACGGAGATTCCGCCCTCGATACCAAGTACAGGGTTCAAGGTTTTTTTCGCCAGTGCCACGCCGGCGGGAATGGCGATCGTCACACGCGCACCTGTATCGGTACGCCCCGTCATCTCCTCGATGACATTGCGAATCAGCTTTCGTGGACCTTCATTGATCGATGGCTCACCGACGGGGAGACTCATGCCGCGCTTCGTCACCGTACCGACACCCTCGCCCGCACAGAATTCGATCCCTGCCTCATCGCTCAACTCAACCGTGGTGAACACGGAGGCACCATTTGTGATGTCGGGGTCATCGCCCGAAAACTTCACCACTTCGGCTCGAATCCCCTCCGCCGTCTCCGTGACAGACTTCACCGGAATCGTCAGAGGCGTTCCGTCGAGCGCAGTCAGGTCAACCGTATTCCAATCCGCCCCCGCCATAAAGAGAAACGCAGCCTTGACCCCCGCCGCCGCACATGCGCCCGTCGTATAGCCGCTGCGTAAATTCTTTGCCATAGTCACCTCTCAAATGACAGAAAAACAGAATTATTATATCATTGTTCCATGCAAATGAAAAGAGAGCACCGTGCTTTTCGCACAGCGCCCCCCAAAAACTCAGATATGCCGATAGAGCCCAATAACCTTGCCGAGAATTTGTACATCCGTCTCGTAGAACGGCTCCATCGAGTCGTTCTCCGGCTGAAGACGAATGCAGTTCTTCTCGCGGAAAAAGCGTTTCACCGTTGCCGATTCGCCGTCCACGAGTGCCACCACGATATCACCGTCGTTCGCGGTCGGCTGCTGTTTTACGAGGACGAAATCCCGATCGAAAATACCGACGTTAATCATGCTGTCGCCCTGGATGCGCAGCATAAATACATCCTCTGCCGTACCGATCAGTCCACGCGGGAAGGAAAACACATCCTCGACATTCTGCTCCGCGAGAATCGGTTCGCCCGCCGTCACAACACCGACAAGCGGAACGGGGATCGTACGCCCCCACGGATTCTCACCCATGATGTCAATCGCGCGGGGCTTTGTCGCATCACGACGGATTGCCCCGTTCTCCTCAAGCATGGAGAGATATCGATGCACAGTCGAACTGGACTTCAGTCCGACCGCCGACCCGATCTCACGCACCGAGGGCGGATATCCCTTCTCCACCAAAAAATCCTTGATATACTGCAAGATCTCAGATTGACGCCGTGTGGATATTCTGGTCTTCTTCACACTAATACCCCCTGACAGGTTTTTCGTACACACATAGCCGCTTTTATCATAGCACATATACGTTCTAAAAAAAAGAGGGTTTGGAAAAAAATCGTCAATTCGTATCAAATTTTTGTTCTGCATCGTGCAGAATGCCGTCACGACGCTCCTTCGATGCCGCAAAATAATCGTGCACCGCCTGTCGATCTCCGCGCTCAACCGCCGTGATAACCTCGCCGAGGATTG
>CALJPB010000269.1 GCA_937981305.1 uncultured Selenomonas sp. | reverse complement strand
AGACACGCGGAAAGACCGATGTTCGTCTTGGCGAGATGGGAGATGTGGTCAATGACCCAGAACGCAATTGCAAACGTCCCCGCAACCCATGTGTCGTAAGGGTTCTTCGCATCGAGAAACCCCTGAATGACCTTGTCGCCCTTGAGCAGACGGTTGTTCATCTCTTTGAGAAAGTTCGGATGGACGAGGTTGTCCGCGTCGAAGATCGCAATCGCGTCATATTCCCTGTCCATCTCGAAGAGACGTTCAAACATCCACTCGAGTGCAAATCCCTTGCTCTTCTTCGTCGGATGCGTGCGCTCGCAGACAATTGCGCCCGCATCCCCCGCGATCTGTGCCGTCTCATCTGTGCAGTTGTCCGCAATGACATAAATGTCATACAGCTCATCGGGGTAATCGAGACGTTTCAGATTCTCGATCAGCTGACCGATGACCGCCGCTTCATTGTGTGCGGCAACCACAACGGCAAAGGTCTTTTCGGGGGTCAGGATCTTCTGCTCCTTGCGCCGCCAGAGACAACAGAAGCCAATGCAGAAGAAATAGAGCGTAAAGAGCAGCAGAATGATCTGCATGGGCACCATCACGATATCAAAGACATACGTCGGCAAATGGGACGAGACAAGTTGAATGAACTCAGTCATGCGGCTTCAGCCTTCCTTTGCACCCGCCATAAAGGCAATCATATGATTGACAATCCCAAAGAGCGCATAGGTCGCAAATATCCCCGTAAAAACAGCGGGAAGCGGTGCTGCGCTGCCAACGCACAGAATCCCAACAAAAACTGCAAGTGCAAAGACCTTTGCTGCGGTATAGATTTTCTCACCGCCGCCCTTAAAGTCGGGATAGTGCACATGACTGACCATCAGATACGCCGTCAGTGCAACAACGGCAGGATAGGCAAGCCCAAATGCCGTCGGATTTATACCGAGTTCGAGGAACAGCCACGTCGACATGGCGACGAGATTGCCGCCCGCCGGAATCGCAAGCCCCATAAAGTAACCGTGCACAACGCTCGCATTCACGTTGAAACGCGTGAGCCGCCACATACCGCAGACGGCGAAAAAGATCGTCACAGCGATGCCGAGAAAGCCGTAGCTATGCAGGGCAAGCGTCCATGCAAGAATCGCGGGTGCAACGCCGAACGAGCCGAGGTCGCAGAGCGAATCCATTTCCTTGCCGAACTCGCTGGACACGCCGAACGCACGTGCAATGCGACCGTCGAGACCATCTGCGATGAGTGCACAAAAGATGAAGACTGCGCCCCAGTCGAGATGTCCCTCAACCGTCGAAATAATCGAGCACATACCAAAGACAAGATTCATCGCCGTACACAGATTCGGCAGAAACCGTCTGTAATTCATTCGCTTTCGAGCCTCCCCAGAACGGTCTTGCCGCCCTGAACCTTTTCGCCCTTTGTCACAAGAATCTCCGCGCGCTCGGGCATGACGATCTCAAGGCACGAGCCGAAGCGGATCATGCCGTAGATATCCCCCTGCCTAAGCCTGTCGTCAAGCGTCACCCACGAGACGATGCGGCGTGCGAGAATCCCTGCAATCTGCTTCACCGTGATGCGCAGATCGCCGCGGTCGATGCCGATCAGATGGTGCTCGTTCTCAAAGCCGACCTCGTCCTTATAGGCAGGCTGAAAGCGTCCGCAGTAGTATTTTTGGAGCTTGATCTCCCCATTGATGGGACTGCGGTTGACGTGAACGTTGAACACCGACATAAAGATGACGATCTTATTGCACTTCTCCCCCACGAAGTCGTCCATCCCGACGGATGAGATCTCCGTGACCGTTCCGTCTGCGGGGGAGAGGATGTGATTCACGTCCTGCACAATCTCACGCGCAGGACTGCGGAAGAAATATGCAAAGTAGCACGCGAGCACGACAAATGGAATCGCCGCGTACGGATGTGCAAAGGATCCGAGAATAACAGCCAAAATAAGCGCCGCGCCGATAAACTTATAGCCCTCGCTTACAATGACCATGCGCATCCGCCTCCTTATCAAATGATTACACTTCCCCAATTATAATGGAAAGCCTATTCTTTGTCCACAGATACGGCTTTTATTTTCGCGACGCGTGCACCTTCCACACGAATTTCGGAAGAGCGAGCAGCCGCCCCGCACGTTTCGGCTGAAGCATCCCGCGAAAGAGCCATTCGAGCTTTGCCTTCTGCATCCAGCGCGGCGCGCGCTTCATCACGCCCGCCATCACGTCGAGCGTCCCGCCGACACCGATGGCGACGGGCACGCCAAGCTCCGCCAGATGTGCGGCAATCCACTTCTCCTGCTTCGGCACGCCGAGTGCAACCAGCAGGAGGTCAGGCTTCGCCGCCTTGATCTCCGCAATGATTGCCGCATTGTCCTCCGGCTTGAAGTAGCCATCGCGCACCCCGACAACCTCGATGCCGGGGTACAGCTTCTCTGCCTTTGCCTTTGCCTTCTCCGCAACGCCGGGCGCAGAGCCAAAGAAGAAAACGCGCCGCCCCTCCGCAGGTGCGCAGCGCAGCAGTTCCTGCGCGAGATCATAGCCCGCCACACGCTCGGGCATTGCGTGCCCCAAATGCCGCGCCGCCCAGACCGTCCCTGCCCCGTCCGCAACAACGAGAGCCGCCGCGTTAAGGATGCCGCAGAGTTCAGGGTCGTGCGTCGCACGCATAATCATCTCCGCGTTCGCCGTGGCGATCATCACACCCGCACGCGCGTCCATATAGGAACGCACGGCGGCAACCGCCTCTGCCATCGTGACCGCATCGACATGCACGCCCAGTATATTGACACGCTCGCTCAAGGGCATTCCCTCCAAATATCGTGAAAAGAGAGCGCCAACAACGGACGCCCTCCTCTTTTCAATTCTTACTGTGCAGGATTCTCCGCCTTTTTCTTCGGCACAGCCGTGCGGATATAGAGTTCACGCAGCTGCTTCTCGTCGACCGGCGACGGTGCCTCGCACATGACATCCGACGCGCTCTGCGTCTTCGGGAACGGGATGACATCGCGGATACTGCGGCGTTTCGCCATAATCATGACGAGGCGATCCAGACCGAACGCAAGTCCGCCATGCGGCGGCGTGCCGTACTCGAACGCATTCATCATGAAGCCGAAGCGCTCACGCGCCTCCTCGGGTGCAAAGCCGAGCGTCTCAAAGACCTGCTCCTGCAGATCACTGCGATAGATACGCAGACTGCCGCCGCCGATCTCGACGCCGTTCAGCACCATGTCATAGGCATTCGCCTTGACACGTCCGGGATCGGTCGAAAGCAGCGGAATGTCCTCGTCGCGCGGTGCGGTGAACGGATGGTGCATCGCCTTGTAGCGCTTCTCCTCCGCACTGTACTCGAACATCGGGAAGTCCACGACCCAGAGGAAGGACAGCTCGTCGGGATTCATCAGATTGCGGCGGCGGCCCATCTCAAGGCGCAGTTCACCGAGTGCCTGTGCCACGACGGCGGGCTGGTCGGCGACGACGAGCAGGAGGTCGCCCGTCTTTGCCCCGACGGCGTTCTTGATCGTCTCGAACGTCTCATCCGAATAGAACTTCTTGAAGGGCGACTTTACGCCCTCCTCCGTGTACTGAATCCACGCGAGCCCCTTCGCACCGTAGTTCTGCACATACAGCACGAGCTCGTCGAGCTCACGGCGCGGAATGTTCGCATAGCCCTCGACGTTGATGACCTTGACGCGGC
>CALJPB010000268.1 GCA_937981305.1 uncultured Selenomonas sp. | reverse complement strand
AGTCGTCTGTAAGAATCTGCCGCAGAAGTTATCTGGCTCATATCATCCCTCAACCGCAATCTCAATCTCACCCTTGAAAACAACGGTAATCTGTCCGTCCTCCTTGACCACAATGTGATCGAGCAGTCCGCCCCATAGCTCCTCGTCAAACTCAACTAGCTCCCCGTTGATACCACATACCACTTGAATCATGCTCTTTAAGGTGTTTTTCTTGCGCTCCCTCTCAGCAATTTGCTCGCCCAACTGCTCCAAATCCCCCTGCTTTTCCACATAGAACCTGCGAATCTCATTCTCCTGTTTCAGATACGCCGTCTGATCCTGCGCCACCCGTGCATTCTCACGAATCAGTGTTTCAAGGCGTTCTGTCAAACCGCCGAGTTCCTGCTCTACTCTATCGTGTTCCTCCAACAGCTCCCCCGTTTGGCAAACGCTGTCAATCAGGGAGCGTAGTTCTGCAATCACGTTCTCTTTGACCTCCACCAAAGAGTGGATCTATACTAAAAAAGTAGACACAAAACAGGACTTTATATTACACTTCAGTAAACACAAAGGAGGAATGGTTTCTATGACACATCGTCCCTACGACGAGGATTTCAAAAAATCCATCGTCGCCCTCTATCAAAATGGAAAAACGCAATCACAACTCTCAAAGGAATATGGCGTTTCCCTTTCTGCCATTGGAAAGTGGATTCGCCTTTATTCCGAGGTCAAAACCGTCGATGGCGATATTATGACTGCCAAACAGATCAAAGACCTGCAAAGACGTAACGCCCAGCTCGAGGAGGAAAATCTTATCCTAAAAAAAGCGATTGCCATATTCACGCCACACTCAAACAACGATTAAATGCCGTCCATCAGCTGCGCCTCCAACATGACATCAAAACCCTATGCAGGGTCCTTCACGTCAACCGCAGTTCCTACTATAAGCACTTTAATGCGCCTCCTTCTCCAAGAATCAAGGAGAATCAGCACATTCGTCGTCTCATTCTTCATATCTATGCCGACTACGACAACTGCATCGGTGCTTATAAAATGACGCATATCTTATCCCGTGACTATGGCATTTCCATCAGTAGCGGAAGAGTGTACCGCCTGATGCGCTCCATGACCCTTCCAAAGCCTTCCACCGTTAAGCCAAAACGAAACCCACAGAAAGACTCCGGTGAATGCCACGATCTCCTGCGTCGGCAGTTTCATCAGTCTGCCCCCAATCTTGTTTGGGTCAGTGATTTTACTTATCTTAGGGTCAATCGTACTTGGTATTTCCTTTGTATTGTGATGGATTTGTTTTCCCGAAAGATCATCGGTTGGAGTTTATCCTCCAAACACGATACCGCCCTGATTATCGCTGCCTTCCATAAAGCATATCAGAGCAGAAATATTTCCTACGGACTGATCTTCCATTCCGATCAGGGGGCGGAGTATACCGCTTCTTCTTTCCGTAAGCTTTTGGATGCAAACAATATTGTCCAGTCGTTCTCCAAGAAAGGTTGTCCGTTTGACAATGCCTGTTGTGAATCGTTCTTTAAGTTCTTAAAGAAAAACTGTACCAATCGACGTACCTATCACTCTGTCGAGGAGTTACGTTTGGACATCTTCGACTATATCGAGAATCTTTATAACAATCGGCTTCCTCATGGATCTCTTGCATATAAAACCCCGAATGAATTTGAAGCCGATTTCTTCAACCGCTTCTCTTCGGATTAGTTGCTCTTTTTGGTGTCTACTCTATTGACTGTGGTTCAGTCTTCGTGCAGACCTGAACCGCAAATAGATGTGTACGTTTAGCGCGCCCGCAGATTGCATCAGGTGCGTGCTTGT
>CALJPB010000267.1 GCA_937981305.1 uncultured Selenomonas sp. | reverse complement strand
AGGTTTATGAACGGTGACGCGCACCCAGCGCAGCGGAGAAAACTGCCAGAGGAGATCATCCGCAATCTCCTCTGCAAGTGACTCGATCAGCTGCTTCGACGCTCCATCCATAATGGAAGATACCGTACCGTACACCTTGGCATAGTTCACCGTATCACTGAGATCATCGCTCTCTCCCGCGGCACGCAGATCAAGACCAAGCTCCACATCCACCTCGAACGGCTGCGGAATCTCCTGCTCGTGCGGAAGAACCCCGTGGCAAGCCATAAAGCGCATTCCACGCAGAAAAATACGATCCATATTACGCCCCCAGAATTGCGTCCGTCATGCGACACATACGTGCGATCGGCTTCACATCATGCACGCGGACAATCGAGGCACCGCGCACGATACCGAGGACGCACGCCGCTCCCGTCGCCTCCATGCGCTCCGTAACAGGCAGATCGAGTGCCGCCCCGATAAAGCTCTTGCGGCTCGCGCCGAGAAGCACGGGATAGTCCACGCCGTCATACGAGACGAGTTCATCCATGCGCCTGAGAACGTGCATATTCTGCTCCGCCGTCTTGCCAAAGCCGATGCCGGGGTCGAGGATGATCTTCTCACGCGAAAGTCCCGCAGCATCCGCTATCGCAAGCGAGCGTGCAACAAACGCACGCATTTCTCGTATAATATCCCCATCATAGGCTGTCCCGTGCTGATTATGCATGACGACAACGGGCACATCCGCCTCGGCAGCGACACGCGCCATCGCGCCCGCCTCTTCCGCATACTGCAATCCCCAGATGTCGTTCAGCATATGCGCACCCGCCCGCAGTGCCGCACGCGCGGTCTCTGCCTTGAACGTATCCACGGAGACAGGCACGGGACACTCCGGCAGGACAGCCTCAAGGAATGGCAGAAGCCGCTCCATTTCCTCCTTTGCCCCCATCGGCACAAAGCCGGGACGGCTCGACTCCGCGCCAATGTCGATGATGTCCGCGCCATCCCACACCATCTCCTCCATATGGCGCAGCGCCATATCCCGTGTATTCCATTTGCCGCCATCCGAAAACGAATCCGGCGTCACGTTCAGAATCCCCATGACGAGCGTCCGCCCGCCAATTGTCAGCTCCTTGCCGTCAGGGAAGCGATATATTCTCTTCGCCATTGTTCCTCTCTCCAAGCATCTGCCACGCCTGTAATTCCATCGTTTTGTCCTCGCGAAAGATGCCCCGACACACCGAGGTCGTCGTTCTCGTTCCGTGTGCACGCGCTCCACGCATCGTCATGCAGAGCTGCCGCGCGTCGAGAACGACGAGCACGCCCTCCGCCCCGATCCCCTGCTCGATCTCCCGCGCAATATCTTCCGTCAACCGCTCCTGCAGCTGGGGACGTTGTGCCATACGGGCAACAAGTCGCGCGAAAACACCAAAGCCCGCCACACGTCCTGCGTGCGGACGATAGACAATATGTGCCGTCCCGAAGAATGGGAGCAGGTGGTGTTCACAGACGGAGTGAAAGGAAATGGATCGAACGGCAATGAGCCCGTCCGTCTCCTCTGTCAGCACATCCGCCCAGAGATCCCGCGCGTCCGTGTGCAGCCCCGAAAAAAGCTCTGCGTAGAGCTGTGCCACGCGTGCAGGCGTTTCCTCCATCCCCCGCGCCGCAAGATCAACGCCGACCGCCGTTAGGAATTCGCGCATGGCACATTCTGCACGCGCGAGATCGACTTTATCCTCTGTCACCGCACTCCGTCCTTTCCATATCAAAAAACGCTCCCCCGCACTGCACTGCACAAAAGGAGAGCGTCTGACATTATTTCAGCAGATTGTGTGCACGCAGTGCCGCGTCGAGCTGCGCTGCATGAGCGGGCTCCATCTCCGAGAGCGGCATACGCAAAGGTCCCGTCTCATAGCCAAGGCGGTGCATCGCCGTCTTGACGGGGATTGACCTCACAGAAAAGTGCGTCGATGAGGTCGGCGTATGCAATCTGGAGCCGTGCCGCCTCCGCAGTATTCCCGTCGAAATAGTGCTGACAGATATCGTGCGTAACCTGCGGCGCAACATTGGAGAGCACGGAGATAACCCCCGCGCCGCCGAGCGAGAGGATGGGCACGATCTGATCGTCGTTGCCCGAGTAGACCGCGAGCTCGTCGCCGACTGCCGCACGCAGACGCAGGATCGCCGAGAGATCGCCGCTCGCCTCCTTCACCGCGACGATGCGCGGATGCTTCGCGAGTGCGGCGTACGTCTCCGTCTTGATGTTCACGCCCGTACGCGAGGGCACATTGTAGAGAATCGCGGGGAGGTTCACACTGTCCGCAATCTTCGTATAGTGCGCGATCAGCCCGTTCTGCGTACACTTATTGTAGTACGGTGTCACGAGGAGCAGCGCATCCGCCCCAACCTTCTCCGCATACTGCGAGAGCTCGACCGCATAGGCAGTTTCGTTCGATCCGGTTCCCGCCACGACGGGAATACGCCCCTTCACCTGCTCCACCGCAAAGCGGATTGCCTCACGGTGCTCTGCGTCCGTCATCGTCGCGGACTCACCCGTCGTCCCCGTGATGATGATGGCATCGGTACCGCCCGCAATCTGATCCTCGATGATCCTCCCGAGTTCTGTGTAGTTTACGCCCGTCTCTGTAAACGGCGTGATAATGGCAACGCCGGCACCACGGAAAATCGTCTTTTTCATGGCAGTTCCCCCTTCAGTCTATCTTCTGCTATTATCCCACGCACGGCGTGAAAAGTCAAAAACTTTCCTCACGTCCGCAGCGCAGGACGAATCTCCCCAAAGAGTGCCTCATTCGCGCGGATCTTCTCCTCACCGCCGAGCACACAGCGCACATCGGCACGCATTGCCGCCTCAATCATCGGCGCGAGCGCACGTACATCCTCCTGACGTGCCGTTAGAATCTCCGCACGCGCCTTCTGGCGATCCTCCCATGTGATGCCGCGCAGGTGGAACGTCGCTGCAATATCGCCCTTCATCTGCGGGGTCAGCGGCGCATCCACACTGCTCATTGTCCCGATGATGAACTTGTCCATCTCGCGGTCGGACACATCGAACGAGCGCACATAGTCCGCCGTCTCATCGAGCACCGTAAGCGTTTCCGCAAGGTTCGGATCGCGGTAGGAGGAAAAGATCATGAAGCCGTTGCGGTTGAACTGCGTCATCGCACCGTATGCGCCGCCCTGCACGCGGATGCGCGTCCAGAAATAGTCATAGCGGAGCAGCGTCTCAAGCACACGCAGAACGCCCGTGTATTCGTACCCCAGCTTGATAAAGTTCGCGCCCTTCGCCACATACTGCACGCGGCTCTGCGTCATCAGCCCCTCGTTCTTCGGCGCGATCTCCCATGTATACGACGCAGTTGGGAAAGTCTCGGACGAGAGCTTCTGCCGAAACGCTGTAAGCTGTGCCGCTACTTCATCGTAGTCCGCCGCAGGTGCGGTAACGCTCACCATCAGATCGCTTGCATTGAAAATCTGCGGCAAAATACGTGCAAATGCCGCCTGCATCTCCGCATGACGCGCCGCAAAGTCCTCCTTGAACGTGCGCAGGAATTCGTGGAACGGCAGCCCGCCGACCTCGGCGTAACGCCCCGACGGGGTCAGATACGCCGCGATGCGCGCGGCGACCACCTGATTTGCCGCGCGTTGGAGCGAGAGCTCCATGCCCGTCTTTTCTTCATCGATCAGCTCCCGCACACGCTTTGCGCCCGAGAAATCACTCTCCGTCATGATCTCCGCGAGGAGGTCGAAGAGCCGCGGCAGATTCTCACGCAGCACCTTCGCACGCAGCTTGAAGCGAGGGAGCAGGGAGTCCGGCTCGCCTGCACGCGTGTAGGCGACAATGTCCGCGCCGAAGCCGCCCGTGTAGAGACTGCGCAGCATCGCGAGCTCCGCATAGCTGTGCCGCGCGGTATCGACTGCGCCGAACATCTCGGCGAGGAGGTACGCATACGGCAGATCTGCCTGTGCGACCGCCGCCATCGGAAAGTAAAAATTCAGATAGACAATGCCGTTCGTCTCAAGATCGGAGTACAGAACCTGCGTCCCCGCGCAGTCACGCACCGCAAGCGGCAGACGCTCCGCATCCGCACGGATGTCGGAGCGTGCGAGAATCGGAATCGACGCAAGCGCCTCCTCCGAGTCCGCCTCCTCCTGCGCCGCCTTCAGTGCTGCGCAGGAATCCATCACCTTCGCGATCTCATCGGTGCTCATCGCCGCTTTTTTCTCCGCAAGGATCGCCGCCTGCGTGGCCTCACGCTCCTGCCCGAGCGTACGGCTCGGCGCGAGCGTCACGAGAGCCTCGTGTGGATTCTCAAGGAAGGATGTGCGGATCACCTGCTCGAAGTAACCCTTTTCCAGACCATCCTTCAGCTCTGCGAGCACATCCTCATAGCGCAGGTAGTCTGCAGGCGCACCGTCGTAGAGCCACGTCTTCATCATGCGGATGCCGTAGATGAGCCCCTTCGGCGAGGAGCCAAAGTCCGACTCGCGCAGACGGAACTCAAGCGTATTGAGCGACGCCTGTACGAGCGTGTGATCGAGACCGCCGTCCGCGAGTTTCCGCAGCGTGTCCTTGACGATCCGCACGAATTCATCGGCACGTGCCGTCTCCGACTTGCTCACGATGATGCTGAACAGCGGCTGCAGGATGTCACTCTCATAGTTCGAGTCCACGTCACGCCCAAGCCCTGCGTCGATGAGTGCCTGACGCAGCGGTGCGCCCTGCATCCTGAGAAGCGCGTGATCGAGGATCTGCAGAGCCATCACGCGCCTCTGGTCGGACGTGTCGCCGATGACCCAGTTCAGCGAGAGGAAGCTGTTTTCCTCCAGCGGTTCCTCCGCCCCGATGGGATAGAAATGTGCCGCCTTGACCTGCCCCGCGAATGCCTGCTGACGGTCGATGCGCGAGGGCACGGGAATCCGCTCGAAATGCGAGAGGTACGCACTGTCGAGATACGCAAGTTTCTCCTCGATGTCCATATCCCCGTAGAGATAGATATAGCTGTTCGACGGATGATAGTACCGCGCGTGGAAATCGAGGAACATCTCCTGTGTGAGAGTCGGGATCGCCTCGGGATCGCCGCCCGACTCGCAGCCGTACGTCGTATCGGGATAGAGCGCCGCCATGATACGGCTGCCGAGCAGATCGTCGGGCGCGGAGAGTGCGCCCTTCATCTCGTTGTAGACCACACCGCTGTAACGCAGAGGCGCATCGGCATCGTCGAGCTCATAGTGCCAGCCCTCCTGCATCAGCACCTGCGGATTCGTGCGCATGGATGGATAGAACACCGCATCGAGGTATACATCCATCAGGTTTTGAAAATCGCGGTCGTTTCGGCTCGCGACGGGATACATCGTCTTATCGGGGAACGTCATTGCGTTGAGGAACGTGTTGAGCGACCCCTTCACAAGCTCCACGAACGGCTCCTTCAGCGGATACTTGCGCGAGCCACAGAGCACGGAATGCTCCACAATATGCGCCACGCCCGTATCATCCACGGGCGGTGTACGAAAACTGATCGAAAAGACCTTGTTGTCGTCCGACGTTTCGAGGAAGAAGAGCCGTGCGCCCGTCTTCTCGTGGACAAACGTATGCCCCCGCCCATCCGCCTCCGCAATCTCCTCCGTTCGAGTCAGGCGAAAACCGTGGATGATGTCATCTATCTTCATGTAAATTATCCTCCTTTGTCATTCCTGCCATTATAGCACAGAGAGGCCAATTCTCAAAATTTGCAGACTTGCGATTACCTGCGGAATACGATAGAATAGTCACAGGAGGAGATTCTATGGCACTTGATACGGAGGAAGCACGCCGCGAACGGTACAAAGAGATCATTCAGAGTTTCACCCTGCTTGATGATGTCTTTATGACAGCGGTGTTCCAAGACAGTCTCCCCTGTGTCGATCTGGTCTTGCAGATCATCTTGGATCGCCCAAATCTCCATGCAACGCATATTGTGACACAGGATACGATGAAAAACCTGCACGGGCATGATGTACGTCTTGATATTCACGCATTTGCAGACGGACAGGAGTTCAACATTGAGATTCAACGTGCGAAAAGGGGTGCGACACCGCGAAGGGCACGCTACCACTGCAGCATCATGGATGCAAACGCACTGCCCGAGAATACGGACTATGAGGAACTGCCGGAGATTTATGTCATCTTTATCACAGAGACCGATGTGCTTGGGAAAGGGAAGCCGCTCTATGAAATTGAGCGTATACTCAAGGATGACGGTGAGCTCTTTGATGATGGCACGCATATAATCTATGTCAACAGTTCGATGGTCGATACGAACACCCCGCTTGGGAGGCTGATGCACGATTTTCGGTGCGCCAATCCCGAGGAGATGTACTACGACGTTCTTGCAGAGCGAACGGGAGCGTTTAAGAGAAGCGAGGAAGGAGCGATTCGCATGAGTTCGAAGTGGGAAGAATTTGTTCAGGAAATCACATCAGAGGCAATGGAGCGCGGGCGAGAAACGGAGCGACTGTCCTCCATTCGGCAGATGATGGAAAAACTATCGGTCACCGCTGAAAAAGCAATGGATGTCCTCGCTATTCCACAGTCGGAATGGGGACGCTATAAGGCACTGCTCTAGGAAGCATCCGTACATACAAAAGACCACGTCGGCACTCGTGCTGACGGGGTCTTTTGCAGTCCAATATGCCATTCACACCGGCGGGAACGCCTTTGCGGGGTACATTTCGCGCGATGCCGCATCATAGCGCCCGATGCCGAGAAAAACGCCCTCGGCATACACGCGGTAGCAGCCCTCGGCAAGCTCCACGCGCCGCTCCGAGCTCGAGAGCCCGCTGTAGAATGCCCGCATGCGCTGCGGGGCGAGCTCATACACAGGCAGATCGAGGGCAGTGTCAGGAGCACACAGAGCTGTCTCCCGCACCTCCGCAAGTTCCTCAAGCGTATACGAATCCGCGAGCACAAAGCCGCCGACGCGCGTGCGCAGGAGGAAGCGCATCGTCGCGGGCAGTCCGAGTGCCGCGCCGATATCCGTGCAGAGCGCGCGGATGTATGTCCCCTTCGCACAGTCCACATCGACGAGGATACGCGCGTGCGCGGCATCCGCATGGACGAGCTCCAGTCGGTCAATGCGAACCGTGCGCGACCTCATCTCCACCGCCGCCCCCTGCCGCGCGAGATCATAGGCACGCTGTCCTCCGATCTTGATCGCAGAGTAGGCGGGCGGTGTCTGTTCGATCTCTCCGACAAAGCGAAGGAGGACAGAGCGCAGCTCCTCCTCAGACGGCAGCACGGGATTCTCCACGCTCTCAATCACCTCGCCGTAAACATCTCCCGTGTCCGTCGCGTAGCCAAACGCAATCTCTGCACGGTAGGACTTGTCCGCGCCCTCCATATACTCCACGAGACGCGCGGCGCGTCCGAGTGCAACGGGCAGGATGCCTGCCGCCGCAGGGTCGAGTGTCCCCGCGTGACCCACGCGTTTCTGCTTAAAAATACGCCGCACAATGTCAACGACATCGTGCGACGAAAGCCCCGTAGGTTTCAGTACATTGATGAATCCGTCCACGTCTTAACGGTTCAGCTCCTCCCCGATTGCCGCGAGAATTGTCTTCTTCGCCTCATCGAAGGAACCATGAAGCGTGCAGCCCGCCGCACGGATGTGCCCGCCACCGCCGAGGCCCTGCGCGATGCGCGAGACATTCGTGCCCTTCGAGCGCATACTCACGCGGTAGGTGTCCTGCTGAAGCCACTTCATAAAGAAGACCACCTGCGTTCCCTCGATCACGCGCAGCTTGTCGAGAAGCCCCTCCGTTGTCGTGACTTCCTTCGCCCGCTCCTCATCGATAAAGACCGCCGCCACCCTGCCGTCATAGAACATCTCAAGGTTTTTGATGGCGCGTACCTGCGCCATGACTTCATCGTACGATTTCAACTCCATCGCCACGGAAATGATATTCGGCTTCACACCGATCTCGATGAAGTCTGCCGCCGCACGCATCGTATGCGGCGTGGTGTTGGAGAAGCGGAAGAATCCCGTGTCCGTCGCTATGCCCGTATAGAAACAGGTCGCGGCATCGAGTGAGAAGCTGCCGCCCATCGCGTGAACGAGGTCGTGCATGATCTCACAGGTCGCGGCATAGTCCGGATTCAGATAGAGATACTCCGCCGCCTCGTCGTTCGTCACATGATGATCGATGTTGAGCACGCGTACGGCATCGACGGCATCGAGCACCGCACCTGTGCGCTTCAGCTCCACATCGCAGACGATCAGGAGATCGGCAGTGTAGCGCATCCCCTCGGCGGGACGCTCAATCTGCTCCACTCCCGGCAGAACGTTGAAGATGCGGGGAATCTCATCGTCGATCAGGACGCGTGCATCCTTGCCCTGTTCTCTCAGGTAGTGCATCAGACCGAGCGTCGAGCCGATGCTGTCCCCATCGGGACGGATGTGCGAGGTGAGGATGACGGTTTGCGCGTCAGCGACGATTCTCGCCGCTTCCTCCAATGTGATCTTCATTCGTTCTCCTCCTTTTCCCCAACAGGTTTCTCCTCGTGAATCTCGTTCAGCAGCCGCTGAATGTGGTCGCTGTAGTTGAGCGATGTATCGAGCGCAAAGCTGATCTCGGGCGTAAAGCGCAGCCGAATGCGCTTCCCGATCTCACGGCGCACAAAGCCGAGCGAACTCTCCAGCCCATGCAGCGTATCGCGTGCCTTCTTCTCGTCGCCCATGACACTGACGTAGATCTTCGCCTCGCGCAGATCCTCCGTGCAGGCAACAGATGTGACCGTCACAAAGCCGATGCGCGGATCTTTGAGTTCATTAAAAATGATATCGCTGATTTCCTGCTTGATAAGTTCCTGTAGTTTTTCAACGCGAACCTTTGCCAAGGTGCGCCTCCTTTCAGTTCTGTATAGAAATTGGCACAGCCCTCGGCGCAAAAAAGCACCAAAGAACTGCACCATATTCAAAAATACTTATTCTGCGTTTTCTTCCGCCGCGGCGGCTGCTGCAGCGGCGGCAGCCTGCGCTTCGCGCTTCTGCTCTGCCGCCTTGTTCGCCTCGGCGATGGAGGTCTCGATCTCCTCCATCGTATACGCCTCGATGATATCGCCCTCCGTAAAGTCGCGGAAGTCGACGATGGAGATGCCGCACTCGTAGCCGGCGGCGACCTCCTTTACCTCATCCTTGAAACGGCGCAGGGAGTCGATCTCCCCGTCGAAAAGCTCGACATTGTCGCGCAGGATGCGGATCTTCGAGTTGTTGTGGATCTTGCCCTCGAGGACGTACGAACCGGCGACAAGAGCCTTCGAGAAGCGCATGACCTGACGGATCTCGACGCGTCCCTGAATGACTTCCTTGTACTTCGGTTTGAGCATTCCGCTCATCGCGTCCTTGACATCGTTCAACGCATCGTAGATGACGCGGTAGGTACGGATGTCCACGTTCTCCGTGTCCGCGAGACGGCGTGCGTTCGCGTCCGGCCGGACGTTGAACGCAATGACGATTGCCTTTGATGCCGTCGCGAGCATGATGTCCGACTCGCTGACTGCGCCGACGCCCGAGTGAACGATGCTCACGCGCACCTCGTCGTTCTTGTTGAGCCCGAGGAGTGCGGAGTTCAGTGCTTCGACCGAGCCCTGCACGTCGGCTTTGACGACAATGTTGAGATCCTTGATATCGCCCTGCTGGATCTGCTGGAAGAGCGCGTCGAGCGAGACACTCTTCGACTTGATAAGGTCACGGCGCTGATTGCCAAGACGTGCCTCTGCAATCGAACGCGCCTGCTTCTCGTCGACAGCGGCGAGGATATCGCCCGCCGACGGCACATCGTTGAGACCGAGGATCTCAACAGGCATGGAGGGGCCCGCCTTCTTCACGTTGTCCCCACGGTCGTTGATCATCGCGCGAACGTGACCGTACGCCGTACCGACGACGATGGAGTCGCCGATGCGCAGCGTGCCGCTCTGGACGAGCACGGTCGCGACCGAGCCGCGTCCCTTGTCGAGTTTCGCCTCGATGATGACACCGCGCGCCTCGCGGTTCGGGTTTGCCTTCAGTTCCTCGACCTCGGCGACGAGCAGGATGTTCTCGAGCAGGTCGTCGATGCCGATGCGCTGCTTCGCGGAGACGGGAACCATGATGGTATCGCCGCCGTATTCCTCGGAGACCAGCCCGTACTCCATGAGCTCCTGCTTGACGCGGTCGGGGTTTGCACCCGGCTTGTCGATCTTGTTGATGGCAATGATGATTGGCACGCCGGCAGACTTCGCGTGGTCGATTGCCTCGACCGTCTGCGGCATAACGCCATCGTCCGCCGCGACAACGAGGATCGCAACGTCCGTAATCTGCGCACCGCGTGCACGCATCGCCGTAAACGCCTCATGACCCGGCGTATCGAGGAAGACGATCTTCTTGCCCTGACACACGACCTGATACGCACCGATGTGCTGCGTAATACCGCCTGCCTCATGCGTGCTGACGGAGGTGTTGCGGATCGCATCGAGCAGCGAGGTCTTGCCGTGGTCGACGTGACCCATGACGGTGACGACCGGCGGGCGATCCTTGAGCGTTTTCGGATCGTCCTCGATCTCCGGGATCAGCGTCGGATCGACATCCGGCGGCAGCTCCTCCGTCGTCACACCGAACTCCGCCGCGACGAGGGATGCCGTATCGTAGTCAATCTCCTGATTGATGCTTGCCATAACACCCATGAGCAGCAGCTTCTTGATGATGTCCGCAGCCGTATAGCTCATCTTGGACGCAAGATCCTTGACGGCGATCGTCTCCGGCAGCTTGATGTGCTTCGGACGCGCGATCTCCGCCTTCTGTACCGGAGCGGGAGCTGCGGCACGCCCCTTGCGCCCCTTGCGTGCGCCGCTGCGGCTGCGCTCGGTCTGGCGCAGCTCCGTGCGCTCCTCGCGGTCGCGGCGTGCTCCCCCACGATTGTTGCGATTGCGGTCGCCGCCGGCGCTACTCTCGCCGCCGCGACCGCTGCCGCGCCTGCGGCTCTCGCTGCGCCCCTCGCTCGGGGGCGGCGGCGGAATCGTCGCGCCTGCTGCCGGACGAGCCCCACCGCGCGTCCCTGTGGGACGCTGCGGACGGTTTCCACTGCCGCCGGCCGCACTGCCGGAGGGGCGCGGACGCTCTTGCGATGCGGCACGTGTCTTGGCGGGTGCCTGACGCACGATCACAATGCCGGGCGACTTTGTGCGTGCGCGCAGCACATTCTCCTCACCGGAAGATGCCGGAGGAGCTGCCGACGCAGGGGGAGCAGCCTTTTCTGCAGGCGGCTGCTCTACTTTCTTTTCGGGAGCAGCCGTCTGCGGCGCACTGTCCTGCACGGGACGCTTTTCCTTCTTTGCCGGGCGCTCAGCTGCCTTCGGAGCGGGGGATTTGCTCTGCAGGGACTCCTTGCGCACGGGTTTCGCGGTGCGGCCAAGCTCAGCTCTCACCGCTGCACGTTCTTCTTCACCGACTGCACTGAACAAATTCTTAACCTTGTAGTTCTTGCTCTTTAGAATATCAATAATGGTATTTTTGTCCGTCTTGAATTCCTTCGCCAAATCGGTGATTCTGTATTTCGATTCTGACATCAATCCACCCCCGTCGGTATATCCTGCAAATAGGCGCTGAGCCTGTCCGCAAATCCTCTATCTATGAGCACAGCAACCGCACGGTACTCCTTGCCGAGACAGTGCCCGAGCTGCTGCATGGTCAGTAGTTCCGCTGCCGGCACATTCTGCTGTACCGCCATACGGGTAAATTTCGTCTTGGTCTCCTCCGAGGCATCTGCCGCGAGCAGGAGATATGTTCCCTGCTTTCGTTTCAACGCCTCCTCCACCACGAACGCACCGGACAAGATGCGGCGCGCGCGCGCCGCCATACTGAGAAGATTCAGCGTGCGTTTTTCCATTTCTGCGTTCATACACCATCCTCCTCACGTCGGACAATGTCCTCCAACGCATCGTAGACGGCAGGAGTAACCCGCCCCTTGAACGACCACGAAAGACCGTTGTGCTTGCGCGCCAATCGGAGGCATTCGGGGGAGGGACAGAGATACGCGCCGCGCCCCGGGCTCTTGCCCGTCGGGTCGTACGCAGCCGTCCCATCGACATCGCGTACAATACGGATGAGCTCGCCCTTCGGATGCAGCTGACGGCAGCCGACGCACAGCCGCTCGGGCTGTTTCGTCTCCGTCATTATGCCTCCTCTGCCGCAGACTCTGCTTCCACCACAGCCTCCTCCGCCTCATCGGCGGCAGCCATGAGCTCCTGCACCTGTGACTCACTCTTGATGTCGATCTTCCACCCCGTGAGCTTTGCTGCAAGGCGAGC
>CALJPB010000266.1 GCA_937981305.1 uncultured Selenomonas sp. | reverse complement strand
CGGGATCTCCTCTCGGGGCTGCCGAAGAACGTCACGATCTCCACACCGCAGGCATCCTCTGCGATTGAGACCTCCGTGATGCGCATTGTCGACTGTGTAAAGAAGGTGCTGGAGGAGACCCCGCCGGAACTGGCGGCGGACATCATGGATCGCGGCATTGTGCTGACGGGCGGCGGTGCGCTGCTCTATGGGATGTCGGAGCTGATCCAGCGTGAAACGGGTACGCCGACCGTTGTGGCGGACGATCCCATGAGCTGTGTGGCACTCGGCTGCGGCAAGGCCCTCGATATTTTCGACAAGTTCGACGGCAAGGCGACCAATACGAGCTTCGGACGGAAAAAATAGCCGTTCATAGAGGAAAAATACCGCATATGTCGAAATTAAACAGATACAGGATTTTCGGGAAAACGAGGGATGAACTATGTGGAGAGGACTCTATATCGCAGCGTCCGGTATGATTACGGAGACGAAGCACACGGACATGATCGCGAACAATCTCGCCAACGCCGCGACGACGGGGTATAAGCGCGACGACATGGCGATCCATGAGTTCGAGCCGCTGCTGCTGCGCCGCATCAACGACCACGCTGCCGATTCGGATGTGACGAGTTTCAAAGGCTTTCGCGTTGGCACGGGTGCGCCTGTCGTCGGTCAGCTCGGGCTCGGCTCCGCCGTGGACGAGATTGCGACAGAGCATCTGCAGGGAGCGATGCAGACGACGGGAAACACCTACGATCTGGCGATTTCGGGGCCCGGCTACTTTGTTGTGAATACCATCGACGGACCGCGCTACACGCGCGACGGTGGGTTCTACCGATCCACGGACGGCACGCTGCTGAATATGCGCGGGCAGGAAGTGCTGTCCACGCGGGGGCGTTCGATTTCGATTCCGGCGCGTGCACAGCATGTGACGGTCGGGAGCGATGGGAGCATCTACGCGGACGGCGCTCAGATCGCACAGCTCGACTTCGTCCAGTTCGACGGCAAAAACGCGGTCGTCAAGCAGGGGGACAACCTCTACCGCCCGCAGGGCGGCGCACAGCCGCGACCTGCCACGGGGACGATTGAGCAGGGGATGCTGGAGATGTCGAACACGAGCGTTGTGACGGAGCTGGTCGAGCTCATCAACAACCACCGCGTCTATGAGGCGGGGTCAAAGGCGGTGCAGACGCAGGACAGCCTGCTCGACAAGGCGGTCAACGACGTTGGGCGCACAAGTTAAGAAATTATATTATTTATCCGATATAAATAAAAGAAATAAAAAGCAATCATTCCTTGGAGGGGGATAACGACTATGATGCGAGCACTTTGGTCTGCGGCATCCGGTATGAAGGCACAGCAGACGCATATGGATGTCGTCGCGCACAACATTGCCAACGTCAATACGCACGGCGGCAAGAAGGTGCGTGCGGAGTTCCAGGATCTCGTCTATCAGACGCTCCGCGAGGCGGGCGCACAGAACGGCGCGGACTCGCAGTACCCGACCGCACTCCAGATCGGACTTGGCACGCGCGTTGCAGCGACGCAGCGCGTCTTTACGCAGGGACCCTTGCAGACGACGGACAACCCGACCGACATCGGCATCCAGGGCGAGGGCTTCTTCCGCGTCACGATGCCGGACGGAACAACGGCATACACGCGCGACGGTACGTGGAAACTCGATGCGGATCGCCGCATGGTGACGACAGACGGCTATCTGCTCGCCGACGGCATCACGATCGGACAGAATGCCCCGTCGGATTCCATCACGATCTCCGGAGACGGGCGTGTCTCCTACCGTGAGGCGGGACAGACCCAGCAGCAGGAGGCGGGGCAGATCACGCTTGCCCGCTTCGTGAATCCGGCGGGACTCACCGCCATCGGGAAGAACCTCTTCGTTGTATCCGATGCTTCGGGCGAGGCGATCGAGTCGAATCCCGGGGTGGACGGCGCGGGCACGCTCGCACAGGGGACGCTTGAGATGAGCAATGTGCAGATCGTTGAGGAAATGGTCGAGATGATCGTTTCCCAGCGCGCCTATGAGTCCAACTCGAAGGCGATCACGACATCGGATTCGATGCTTGAGATCGCGAACTCGCTCAAGCGTTGATTTCTCTAAGAAGCATTCTCACAGCCATTCTATGTCTATGGAGTGGCTTATTCGCTTTTCTGTGGATGGGGGCTCCGTCTGCCGCCGCCTATGGCGCGACGATGGAGGATACGTTTCCAACGGTGCTCTCCTCTGCGCAGCTCTCGTCGCTTGCGGAGCGGCAGATCGAGGAGAAGTTGGGCAGGGACGGCGAGACGCGGCGGCATGAGCTGCGCCTGCAGCGTGCCGCGACGACCATGCGCCTCCCCGCGGGCGAAGTGACCGCCGTCGTCGAGTTTCCGCGCGGACTGCCGTACGGGCGTGAGTTTCCTGCGGCATTCACCATCTACATCGACGGCGTACTGAACCGACGGGCGACCAGCTACTATCGTCTCACCGTCTATGACCATGTGCTCGCAGCGATGAAGGACATCCGTGCGGAGGAGCCGATCTCCGCCGCGAATGCGCGTGTGGAGGAACGGGCGGTGGATACGCTGCCGGAGCTTACCCTCACGGATTTTGCACGGCTGGAGGGGCGTGTGGCGGGACGCTGGATCCGTGCGGGGGCGACGATCACCCCTGCCATGCTTGTCATGCCGCTTGTCCTGCGGCCCGGGAATCCCGTGGAGCTCGTTTACGATGCGGACGGCATCGCCATTCGCGCCGAGGGAATTGCCCTCGACCCGGGGCGCATCGGCTACACGATCCGCGTGCGCAATGCGCGCTCCGGCAAGATCCTGCGCGGCAAGGTCGTCGATGCTGCGACGGTGCAGATCATCGGATGAAAAATTTCCATAAGGAGTTCAACATGAGTAAACAAAAATGGCTTGCAGGGGCTCTGGCCGCCGCACTCTGTACGGCAAGTCTCGCTCCCGTCGTCTCGGCAGAATCCCTGTGGAACAATCCGAACGGACAGCCGACGAAAAATCTGTTTGCCGATCACCGTGCGACGGGCATCGGGGATATTGTCACCATTGTCATCAGCGAGTCGACGACGACCTCCGCGACGCGCAGCAGCTCGAATGAAAAGAGCGGATCGGTCAAGCTGAGTGCCGGCATTGGCATCTTTGATTTTTTGCAGGCGGCATCGGCGGGCGGCTCGGTGAACATCGGTGCGGGGCTTGGAATATTCGACTTCCTGCAGGCGGCTTCCGCAAGCGGGTCGGACAAGTTCAGTGCGAAGGGGTCTGCCGCCTCCTCGAACCGCGTTGCGGGCAACGTCACGGTCACGGTGGTGGATGTCACGCCGGGCGGCAATTTCATCCTGGAGGGGACACAGTCCATCTGGCAGAACAAAAACGAGCACAAGATTGTGTTCCGAGGAACCTGCCGTCCTGAGGACATTTCGAGTTCGAATACGATTCTCTCGACGCGTGTCGCGGACGCAACCGTACGATTCGATGGGAAAGGTCCGCTCAACGCAAAGCAGCGGCAGGGCATTCTCACCCAGATCTTCAACATACTGTTCTGATAGGAGGCGCATCTTATGAAGAAATATGGCATCCTTCTGCTTCTCCTTGCGCTCCTTTTCGGCACGCTGCCTGAAACTGCGTCGGCGGATTCCGCCGTGACGCGTATCAAGGACATCAGCAAGGTGCAGGGCGTGCGCTCCAACCAGCTCATGGGCTATGGGCTGGTTGTCGGTCTGGACGGCACGGGCGACGGGTCAAGTTCGGGCGAGACGGTGCAGTCCATCGCCAACATGCTGACGAGCTACGGCATCAATGTGAATACCGGATCACTGAAACTCAAAAACGTTGCGGCGGTCATGGTGACGGCGACGCTCCCTCCGTTTGTGCGTGAGGGGGATACCTTGGACGTGACCGTTTCCTCGATCGGCGATGCGAAGAGCCTGCGCGGCGGGACCCTGCTCCAGACACCGCTGCGTGCGGGCAACGGCGAGGTCTACGTCGTCGCACAGGGCGGTGTTTCCACGGGCGGATTCTCGACCTCCGGCGGCGGTACGAGCGTATCGAAGGCGTTCCCGACGGTCGGCATCGCTGTGAACGCGGGCATTGTCGAGCGTACGGTGGAGGACGACGGCATTGGTGCGAAAGGGCAGATTTCGCTCTCGCTCATGCGTCCGGACTTTACGACGGCGACGCGTGTCGCCGGGGCGATCAACGCACAGTACGGGAGCATCGCACAGGCGAGCAATCCCGGGCGTGTGGACGTTGTCGTTCCGTCCTATTTCCGTGAGAATGTGGTCGGCTTTGTCTCGTCCATCGAGGAACTGCCCGTCCGTCCCGACAATATGGCGCGTGTCATTGTGAACGAGCGTACGGGGACGATCATCATGGGCGCGGATGTGTCCGTGGATGCGATTTCGATTACGCAGGGCGGTCTGACGATCCGCATTCAGGGGGCGAAGGACGTTTCCCAACCCGGACCCTTCAGCTACGGCAACACCGTGGTGACGGACAACTCCGATGTCGATGTTACGGATCACAAGGGCAGCACGATCATCCTCCCCGCGACGACGAACATCGGTGATATTGTAGGTGCGCTCAATACCGTGGGTGCGAATCCGCGTGAGACGATCTCGATCCTGCAGGCGATGAAGGCGGCGGGGGCGCTGCACGCCGAGCTTGATATTGTGTAAAACGGGAGGAACAGCATGACGATTCAGCCAATTCATGATGCAGCCCTTTTGAGCGGTACGGGGCAGACCTCCTACAATGCGGCACGCGTGAGTGCAGAGGAGAAGTCCTTTCAGGCGACGCTCGACGAACTGCAGCGCAAGGCTGCTGCTCCTGCGACGGAGGAGACGGGAGCTGCAAAGAGCCCGATGACCGCCGAGGAGCGCGAGGCGAAGAAGCTGCGCGAGGCGTGCGAGGGCTTCGAGGCAATGTTCCTCAGCATGATGTACAAGCAGATGCGTGCGACCGTGCCGGAGAACGATCTGTTCGGCAAGAAGTCCAACGCCATCGAGATCTTCGAAGATATGCGCGATACCGAGCTGATGAATGTGGCGGCAAAGAGAGGCGGCATCGGCATCGCAGATATGATGTATCAGCAGCTCACCATCAAGACAAGGTGAGATACATGTGTGAAATCAAGGGGAAGCTGCCCGCGCAGCATCCCCTTTTCTATTGCACGGATGATTGACTTAGTTTGGAGTTTTTATGCGCGTTTTGAAAAAAATCCTCGTACTCATGGCAGCACTGATGCTTGCGGCATCCTCCTGTGCGTGGGCGGCGGATCTGAACACACTGCGTTCCTCGAGCACAGCGGCACGCGACCGTATTGTCTTTGACTTTTCGGAGATGCCGCTCTACCATGTCAGTCTCTCCGAGGACGGACGTGAGCTGACCTTTGACTTTGTGGATACGAATGCCTCTGCATTCCGATATGCCGCCGTACGGACGGCACGCATCAACTCCGTTTCCTATGCCGCGCGGCGCGGACATTTCTACGTGACGGTCACGATGGCAAAGGGCATGGACTATGCGCTCGGGAATCTGATGAACCCCGCACGCGTCTATCTCGATGTCGCACCCAAGGGAGCGGCAAAGCCGCAAGCTAAGGATTCCGAGACACTGCCGCCGGTATCCCCCGCAAAATCGGAGGGGACGGCAGCGGGAGGAGCGCAGCCGGAACAGCCGAAACTTCCGATTCTGAAAGAGGAAACGATCGACGCAGGGCTGATGCTGCGCACCTATATCTACGAGGACGAGGATGGGCAGGTGACCTCGTATTTTGTCGAGGCGGATCCGACGAAGTACAGCGTCCGTCCGGCGCTTGCCCGCGGCATCATCCCCGGGAGGCAGACCGTGAGCGGCATCGCACGCGATACCAATGCGGCGGCAGCAATCAATGCGTCATACTTTGCATCAAACGGTGTCATTCTCGGCGTGACGAAGATCGACGGCACGATTGTCGGCACGACCTACTACGACCGCAGCGCATTCGGTGTGATGCCGGACGGATCCTTTGTCTTTGGTACGGTTTCCTACAGTGGGACTGTGAAGATCGACCAAGTGACGCTCCCCGTCTCGGGGGTCAACGCTGAGCGCGGAGAGAACGGTCTCGTCATCTACAACCGCGCCTACGGGCATTCGACGGGGACGAATCCGTACGGGCTGGAGTATGTGATCCGTGACGGGCGTGTAGCGGAGATCAACACGAACGACTCTGCGATCCCCACCGACGGCTATGTCGTCTCCGTGCATGGAACCTCAATGGATGCGTTTGCTGCAGCAGGAACGCGCATCGGCGATCCTACGGTGCTTACGGAGTATACGGGGGGGATGTGGGATGCAGCCGAGCAGATTGTCGGTGCAGGACCGCGTCTCGTTGAAAACGGTGCCGTTCACGTGACGGCGGCGGAGGAGCAGTTCCCCGGCGACATCCGCTATGGGCGTGCGCCGCGCAGTGCGGTCGGTGTGACAAAGACAGGCAGGATTGTCTTTGCCGTCGTTGACGGACGGCAGGAGGACAGCCACGGGCTGACACTGACCGAGTTTGCGCAGCTGCTCGTGAAGTTCGGCGTGCAGAACGCCATTAACCTCGACGGCGGCGGATCATCCGCGCTCTATACGGACGGCGATGTGGTAAATTCTCCCTCGGACGGACAGGAGCGTGCGGTCGGCAGCGCCCTAATTTTGCAGAAACGATAATTGATCCCACAAACGAGTGATTGATGAAATAATTTTGACGGTGTGGGCGCAATATGTTAGAATGTGTGAAGGTTTACACATAGCTGGGAAGGAAGGCGCATTTCGCGTCTGATGTAGGTGATACAACGTTGAAAAGCGACATGTTTGATGTCATACAGAAGGATCTCGAAACATTCGAGGAGGAACTCGCACAGGCGGTCGTCTCTGAGACGGCACTCATTACGGATGTCGGGAAGCATCTCATCTCCTCGGGCGGAAAGCGTCTGCGCCCCGCGCTTTTCCTCCTCACGGCACGCGGCGGGGCTTCGTTTGTGTATGCGCGTGCACTTCCGATTGCGATTGCGCTCGAACTCATTCACACGGCATCCCTCGTGCATGACGATGTGATCGACGAGGCGGATACGCGGCGAGGGGCGGAGACGACGAATGCCAAATGGGGCAATCAGGTTGCAATCCTGAGTGGGGACTATCTCTTTGCACGCGCATTCAAACTCGTTGCCGAGGCGGGCTATGATTCGGCGGTCTATGTCAAACTGGCACATCTTGTCTGTACCCTGAGCGAGGGAGAGATCCTTCAGGATCATACCGCATATCAGGTGCCTGCAAGCGAAGAGGCATACTATGAGCGTATCCGAAAGAAGACCGCGGATTTTCTCGAAATCTGCTGTGAACTCGGCGGTGCGATCGGCGGTATGAGTGCGGCAGATACGGCGGGGATGGCTCTCTATGGCCATGCCATTGGCATGGCGTTCCAGATCACCGACGATCTTCTCGACTATCGGCAGACATCGGAGGACATCGGAAAGCCGGCGGGGCATGATCTCGCGCAGGGCTTTGTGACCCTGCCCGTCATCCGTGCGCTCGAAATGCTCGATGCGGTGGGACGTGCCGAGCTTACGGCACTCATCACGAACCCGAAGATGACCGCACAGGAAGTTGCGCGTGCACTCGAAATTGTCCGTACGACGGATGGGCTCGACTATGCACAGGAGAAGGCGGATGCGTATCTGGAACGCGCGAAAAATGCGCTGCCTGAGACGCTTGACACGGAGGTTCGCGAGGCATTCCTGATGGCGGCGGACTTTATCGGACGCAGAGAGTTTTGAAACATAAGGAGATACTATGTTTGGCATTGGCGTACCCGAACTGATTTTGATTTTGGTGGTGGGGCTGATCGTCTTTGGCCCGGGGAAACTCCCCGAGATGGGACGTTCGCTCGGCAAGGGCATCCGTGAGTTCCGCAAGGCATCGAACGCGCTGACCGCAGCGATCAACGCCCCCGAGCCACCGCCCGCACCGCCTGCAGCTGCACCTGCGGCGCAGCCCGCAGCACAGGCGACGGCGGAAACACCTGCCGCAGCACCGATGCCTACGGCGACCCCGACTGCAGCGACTGCTGCGGCGGCGGTCGAGGCGCACAAGGCGGAGCAGAACACATCGAATACAGAGAATAGAGCATAGTGTATTTTAGGAGGTTCTTATGTTTGGTCTGGGAGTTCCCGAACTTGTCCTTATCCTCATCATCGGGCTTGTCATCTTTGGTCCCGGTCGTCTGCCGGACATCGGCAAGGCACTCGGCAAGAGCATCAAGGAGTTCAAGTCGGCAAACAACGAGAAGGATGATGCCCGCGCGGAGATCAACGTCACCGAGGAGGCAAAGAAGCTCGAGAACGGCGAGAAAAAAGAGGCAAAGAGCTGACCCATGACGGAGGAATCGAAAGAAGTCGGTGCAGTGAGCGGGGAGCAGCCCGTCCCTGCGTCCGTTGATGCTCCGCCTGCCCCTCCACCGGAGACAGGGCCTGCAGCGACGGTGACGGACGACGACGGCAGTATGACCCTCATCGCGCATCTCACGGAACTGCGTTCGCGGCTCATTAAGTGCCTGATCGCGGTTGCCGTTGGCTCCGGTGTCGGTTACTACTTCATCGACGAGATTATGCACTATCTGACCGTTCCGGTCGGAAAACTCTACTATATGCAGCCCGCAGAGGCGTTCTTTACCTACATCAAGATCGCTGTCGTCGTGGGCTTTCTTCTCGCTCTGCCCGTCATCTTCTATCATGTGTGGCGGTTCTTCCTGCCCGCACTGACGCGTGCGGAGCGGCTCGTTCTCGGGATTGTCGTGCCTGTTTCGGTAATTCTCTTTTTCCTTGGGCTCGCATTCTCGTTCTTTCTCGTATTCCCTGCGGCAATCATGTTCTTCAAGGGATTCGGCAACGAGGAACTTGAGGCTCTTTTTTCCGTGAACCGCTATTTCGAGTTCGTCATTATGTTCGTGCTGCCGTTCGGCTTCGTCTTTGAGCTGCCGCTCGTCATCACGATCCTCGGCAAGCTGGGCTTTATCTCATCCGCATTCCTGCGGAAATACGCCCGTATTGTCATCTTTCTCTCGTTCATCATCGCCGCCGTGATCTCGCCGACACCCGACGTGTTCACGCAGTCGATGATCGCTCTGCCGATGATCGTTCTGTACGGTGTCGGCTACCTGATTGTAAGATTTGTACTGAGAAAATAAGCCCGTTGCTAAGGATGACGTGCGATGCTCCTAAGCAAACCCTAGTGGAGCAAGCGACGCTTGCGTAACTAAGCGTTTGCGTGGAGTTCGCACGGATCATGAAAAATTTTAGGAGGGAACATCTTGGCATATAAGGATCTGCGCGAATACATCGCCGCACTCGAAGAGCGCGGACTTTTGAAGCGCATTACGGCGGAGGTCGATCCGGAACTTGAAATCACCGAGATCACGGATCGCATCTCAAAGCGTGAGGGCGAAAAAAATGTTGCGCTGCTCTTTGAGAACGTCAAGGGCTCGAAGATGCCCGTGCTCATGAACGCGTTCGGCAGCTACGAGCGCATGGCACTCGCATTCGGCGTGGAGAAACTCGACGATGTGGCGGACGAGCTTACGGAGATTCTCAAGATCCCGCATATCTCGCTCCAGAACAAGATGAACCTCATGACGCTGATCCCGATGGCGCGCAAGGCGATCAACTTCCCAAAATACGTGAAGAATGCACCCTGCCAGGAGGTCATCGAGACGGAGCATCCGAATCTCGACGAGATCCCCATTCTGAAATGTTGGCCGGACGACGGTGGTCCATTTGTTACCCTGCCGCTTGTCTTTACGAAGAATCCGGCGACGGGAAAGCGCAACGTCGGTATGTACCGTCTGCAAAAGTATGACAGCCGCACGACGGGGATGCACTGGCACATCCACAAGAACGGCGCGGAGAACTTCCGCGACATGAAGGCACGCGGCGGTGAGCGCATCGAGGCGGCGGTCGCCATCGGCACTGACCCCGTTGTCACCTATGCGGCGACAGCACCGCTCCCGCGTGACATCGACGAGATGGTCTTTGCGGGCTTCCTGCGCCACAAATCCGTCGAACTGGTGAAGTGCATCACCGTCGACCTCGAAGTGCCCGCGACGGCGGAGATCATCCTTGAGGGATACGTCGACACGAACGAGATGCGCCGCGAAGGGCCGTTTGGCGACCATACGGGCTACTATTCCCTCGCGGACGACTATCCCGTCTTTCACATCACGGCGATCACGCACCGCAAGAATCCAATCTACTCTGCGACGATCGTCGGCAAACCGCCGATGGAGGACTGCTTCCTCGCCAAGGCGACAGAGCGCATCTTCCTGCCGCTTCTAAAGCAGATGCTGCCCGAGGTCGTCGATGTCAATATGCCACTTGAGGGCGTGTTCCACGACTGCATCGTCGTCTCGATCAAGAAGCAGTTCCCGATGCACGCACGCAAGGTCATGCACGCACTCTGGGGCATGGGGCAGATGATGAACGTCAAGATGATCATCGTCGTGGACGCGCACGTCAACGTGCAGGACATGAAGGAAGTCTGGTGGCGCGTCTTCAACAACATCGACGCGAAGTACGACCT
>CALJPB010000265.1 GCA_937981305.1 uncultured Selenomonas sp. | reverse complement strand
GCCGCCGCTGAACGCGACATAGTAGCCTTCGGACGGCTCGTGGAGGCGCAGGCGGTTCATGGCGACTTTCACTTTGTCCACTTCACCGTAAAGCGTGAGTTCTTTCAGCACCCCGCCGCCTCCTCAGAAATCCAATGATTCAAGCGGCTCGGATTCGCTCAAATAGTATCGCGTCTCAATCCCCAACTCTTTCGCCGCCTTGAGTTCTCTCATGCACCCTACGCTATTGGCGTAATCTCCGCTCATAATGACCATGTCAGCGTCTTGCAGAGCTTCGATGCAGTATTCCATCACCTGCTCATAGTCCATGTTCGCGATCGGTGCGAACATGGCGAGCGGATTCAGAAATAAAATATCCGAATAGCGATTCTGCAAGACCTGCTGAATCTCAGCCGCCTCAGCTCTGTTCTTCTCCTCGTCCCCCGTATAGGGATGAGATATATACGCCCATACGAGACTCTTCATGACGCTGCGCCCTCCATATCTCCATCCTCGAGGAAGTCAAAGAGCGTCGGCGCGCTGATTTTCCTCTCCTCCGCTTTCAGATAGCCCACGCCGTCACGGAAATAATCTGCATTCAGCTCCGTGGCCATACCACGCCGCCCGCGCTTTATGGCGCAGAGTGGAACGGTCATCAGTCCGCCGAACGGGTCAAAGATAAGGTCGCCCGCATTGCTGTAACGGTCAATCAGACGTTCCACGATGTCAAATTGCAGAGGACACACATGGAGCTGCTTGCCCTTTTGCGCCTGCAAGGTGTTCATCGTCCGCATACGATTGATATCATCCCAGACCTCATCCGTCCAACTCCCCGGGGCTACGACCATAAATGTGGCGGGCAGCTTCTTGTCCTTGTCGAGCTTCTCTGCCATAGCAACGTGTTCGGCGTAGTTATAGACACTCTCGCGGCTGTACTTCCGATAGACGCGCTGGAGGTCACTCACAGGGAACTGCATGACCTCCTCTTTCGTGAGCGGACGGTCGCCGCTGCTGCGCCAATATCCGTGTGCGTCAATCTGCCACCGTCCGCGCGTATAGTCCGCCTTGCTCTTTTTGACGGGTGTATCCGCATACGCTTTGGATGTATCCGTTGGGAGTTTGCGGAACAGCAGGATGTACTCAGGACATCCGACGCCCATCTTGCTTCCGTCCTTGCACTGTTCCGTCCAGCCGAGGCGATAGGTCTGATTGTTCTCACGCACTACGTCCGTGACGACTGTTATCATGCCGAAATACTGAAATCCGTGCCGCATATAGTGCTCAATGCAGAGCGCATGAAACGGTTCGATGGTCGGCATCCCCGTCCCCGTCGCATTGCCAAAGAGCACGCGGTCTTTCACATGACAGGCGAACACGCGCCCGGGCTTTAGGATGCGCAGGAGCTCGGGGCTCAGGTAGTCCATCTGCTCGAAGAATCGCGCCGTGTCCTCGTTGTGCCCGAAGTCGTTGTAGCTCGCCGTGTACTCGTAGTGATTGGAGAACGGAATCGACGTGACAATCTCATCAACGGAATCATCCGCCATCCGTTTTGTCTCCTCGATGCAGTCGTTATGTATGGCCGTCCATCCGTCGCCTTTTACCTCCACGCGATCAACTCCTATGCTTCGTCCCATCTCAGCTGCCGCCTGTGCGCCGCCAAGCCCATATTCTTTGATGATCTCCGCCATCTTTTGCGTTAGGTGATGTTTGATTGCCTTCCGCTCATCCTCGAGGTCGTGCCAGATGATAAAGTGGTCATCGGGGGCGGCATCGACAATCTCCTTTGCCTTTGCCATGCGTGCGGCAATGCTGTCCCGCTTTTCCCGCGCCGCCTCAGAGAGCCCCTGCGCCGCGTCATGAAACATCTTGAGCTGCCCGTCCTTCTCTTCGGAGATATCCGGCGGCCGTCCCAGTTTGTGATATCGCACCTCAAGTTCGGGCAGGTCGTAGCCCGTATCGTCATAGCCGAGGTTTGACGGCTTTTGAATGAAAAGTGCCCATGTGGAGAGCCACAGCCAAAACTCTTTTTCCTTGTGCGGGTAGAGCGTCAGATTGTTCGCCTTCGTACTGTCACGCTTGAAAAATCGTGTGAGTGCCTGCCCCGTGTCCATGATCTCAAGATAGCCCGCATAGTGGATCAGCTCTTTATACTTGTTCGGCGACGGTGTCGCCGTGGATACGAGCTTGTACGGAACGCCTCGGAACTTCGAGAGAAATGTCTGATAGGTCTTGCTCCCAAACGAGCGCAAGACCGCCGCCTCGTCAAGGCTCGTGCCCGCGAATGCGTCGGGGCGGATGTCGCCGTCACGGACGCGCTCATAGTTCGTGATCATGAGCCAACCGGGCACAGCCGTTACCTCCTCCATGTTGCGGACGTAGACAGGCGCATCCATGTGGAGGAGTGTCACCGCGTCACGCATGAACTCCTGTTTGACACCCAGCGGGCACACAATGAGCATCTTGCCGCCCTTGTGTTCGTGGATGAGACGGCACCATTCGAGTTGTATAATGGTCTTGCCAAGTCCGAACGCCGCGAAGATGGCACGCCGTCCGCCCGCCGCCGCCCACATGACTGCGTCCCGCTGATGCGGTTTCAGTACGTCACTGATCTCCTCTGCGTCAATGGAGATGCCCGTCTTTTTGGCGATCACCATCTTTGACGTTAAGAAGCTACGATAGTCCTGCATTACGGATTCACCCGCTTTCGCAGTGCCTTGAAATCCTTCAGACCGATGAGTCGGATGAGTTCCACCGCCGCATCATGCAGTTTCAGTGCGCTTTTCTTGTCGTGTGTGGTAACGACAATCCCGCCATCATCGTCCCGATATTCGCCGGCGATGACCGTCTCCCAGAATATATGGTGCGGGGACTCTTGTTCATAGGTCGCCACCATCACCCGCACACGGTCACGTGGCGTAAAGATTGATCTGCGCAAGCAACGCCCACCCGCCATTTTATTGTCTTCGTTCATCGTGGCATTCCTTTCTCATTTGTGCTATACTTAGGTCGCATGTAATCATCATAACGTGCTTGTGCTCGGAGCGGTTGCCGCCGCTTCGGGCGCTTTTTCTTTTGCGATACGCGCCGCGTTCAGGAACATCATGCGCGTTCTGATCTGAACGATCTGCTCTTCCGTCGTTTCAAGCTCATCGATCATCGACAACAAAGTGTTGAACGCCACGTCGATCAGCTTGTACGGATCTCCACAAAACAGCTCCTGTGAGCGGCCTTTGTCATCGACTGCCACGCAGATAAACAGCCTACTTCTGATCATCTCAGCCGTAAAGCTATCAAGCTGCTCCTTTGTCATGCCTCATCTTCCTCCATCTCATTCATCTTTCGCGCCGCTTCGGGTGCTTTTTCTTTGCCATCCCACACGTCCGAGACCACTTTGTATCCCATCTGTCGGGCAATCTTTACCAGCGTATCATGACGCTCATTCGCATCTCGCCAGGCCTTCTCCACATGCGAAACATGAGCCCCTGCGCCCTCGTACACCATGAACACCGTGCACCAGCCATCTGTAAACGAATCCGGATACGACAGCACCCCCACCTCTACAACGCCCTGCATCAGCTTCGTTGTGCGCTTCCACCACATTTTCATTCCTTCACCTCTTCCCCTTTCACCCAATACGTCACCGTGATGCGGTCGCCGGGGTAAATCTCCCCCTTTCGGTCAAGGAGCCACGGATTGAGCTCGTACAGTCCTTCCTTATACTCGAGGATATAGCGCCTCGTCGCCGTATTCTTCACGATGTACCGCTCCGCAATCCCCCAGATCGTATCACCGGGGCACACGGTATAGACCTCCTCGACGAGGACGGCGTTCACACCAACCTCCCACGGATTCACAGCGCCCGAGCAGAGCGCAGCAACCACGACGAACGCGCCGCCGATCACGACAGGTGCCCAAAACTCACGCATACCCCTTGACCTCCTTCTTCTCCTTGACCTTGCCCGTGTAGCGTGGAAGGGAGTGGATGTATTCCACAACCCAGCTATACGGAACTTTGCGATTCTCAGAGCCGCGTTCGAGAACAAACGGCAAGTCACCACTCTCAAAACGCTTTGTTACTGTCCCAGTCGAACACCCGAGGAGTTCTGCAACCTCCTTCACCGAAAGCAGTCGCTCAAGCGGCACCTCTGCGGGCGGAGGAGGCAGATAGACCACCTTGGGCAGGTGCTCAATAACCTGTTGCGCCATCTCCTCAGTCTGCTTCTCTATCTTCTCTGCTGCGATGCGCTCCACCGCCGCCGTAATAACCGCCGCAATGTCCAGTGTCGCCGCTGTTGCCGCCGTCTTTGCCATGACCTCACCTCCTTCATCAAGCCACGCCCCGCCATCTTTGCTATCTACCATGATTCGCCTCGGAACGGGCGGGGCATGACCTGCCATCATCAGCGCAGGGCGGTCACTCCCTGCGGACGGGCTTGCGCCCGTTTCGGCTGTTGTTGCCCTCCTCTCAGCGTGCTATACTTGACGAGGAAAGGAGGTGACCGCTTTGAAAAAACTACCTGTCGGAATCCGTCATTTCGCCCTTGACAGCTTCCGCAATCTGAAAATGTGGTACTATGCCGTCATTGACAAACCTGTGCCCGTCCCGGTGCGTGACGACTACGAGGCAAACGATCATGTGAAATGCAACATCGAATTTAGTGCCCCCGCCGAAATCGAAAGGC
>CALJPB010000264.1 GCA_937981305.1 uncultured Selenomonas sp. | reverse complement strand
ACATTCGCCACGCCGACAAGGGTGAAGATGCAGACTTTCTTGCAGATGCCCTTGAAGCCGATGGCACTCGACAGCTTCTTCTCTACAATCGCACGGAGAACACCTGTGATGTAGTCCGTCGCCACAAACACAACGAGGGCATAGAGCAGATCGTCAAAGCTGCCGAGAAACTCCCCGACAACGATGCCAATGCCCGCCGCATAGAGGCGTATTGTCAAAATCTGATCCATATCAGACACCCCCTGCTTTCTTCCATTTATTGAGATTGCTCATCCTGCGCAGACGGTAGTTATAGCATCCGCGCATAAGCTCTGTAAGCTGACCGTCCTTCCATAAATATAAGGGCGATCCCGTGCTGACCAGATATTTCCCCTGTCCCAGAGGGCAGAGACTTGTACGGGCAGTCGGATTCGTTTCCAGTTCCATAAGCAGCTCATCCTTTGCACTGTAAATCTTTGAGATATATTTTTTCCCGGAGATAAGATAATCCAGATTTGCAGGAAAGCGCATATACATTCCGTCATGAATTGGATAGCGGACACTATAATCCGGTGCGCTCCATCTGCTTTCCGAAGTATAGGTTTCCCCTGTAACAGAGTCTCTTGACGTTGTTTTGGTTTTCTCCATCCAAGGTTCCATGTTCTGACCGTCGAAGAACACATAACGGTCGGTGCTGACATGACTTCCGTCTCCCCCATGCTCTGATATGGAGTGCCATATCATCACTTTGAAGTTCCCAGCTTTATCCACCCGCCCGCCTTCTGTTTGACAGCTATAGAGGTCAGTGGGACCGGATACGGCGGGAGCACCAAACATCTGCACAAGATCGTATGAGGCGATGATCTCGCCGTTGCATTTAACAGTGAGGATACTGTCACGCTGATCTGCCCCGATGAGCGGGAACACGAGAGCATTCACAGCTTCGAGGGTATAGAGATTTCCCCGCTCGTCCATTTCGGCATCGAGCATTCCATAGCCTGTAACATACGCGAAGTGGCGGCTGCTGTTGACCATCCATATATCCTCTTGGGAAAAGCCGAGCGGATGAATCTTTCCTTTTGCATAGTACGAATGGAGCATCTGGTTTTTTTGATCCTTCCACTTTATCTGGAGGAGCGGTATGCCGGAAAGGGCATTCGTCGGAACGTAGCTGCCGCCCCCCTCGGATTCGTGTCCGTAAACGCAGCGACCGTCCGTCCAGATCCATTCACCCTCACGAACCGTTCGATTCCCTATGCAGGTGAGCCATGCACCATCCGCAAGCACCCGATTCCCGCGCACTGCTTTCACTCTAGCCCTGTGCATCGTCTCACGCTCCCACAATGACGGCAGTGCCGCCCTTTGAAATCTGTACCCACACCAAACTGCCCTCTGACGTATTGCAGTCCACTGCCGCACGGAAGGGATACGACCGCTCGCCGATATGGATGCGCCCATTCTGAATCCTTCCGCGCTGAGCCTGTGACTCAACCACCTTCGAGTTCTTTATCCCTGCCCGTATCGCCGCTGCAAGCCCCAGAACGCCGTTCATCCGTACCACCTCACCATCTTGATCGTCTGCCGCAGAAGGCGCGGCGTGAGTTCCACAGTATTGGACTGCAAGAAGTATTCGTGTCCCTCGAAGCGGGTGCGCTCGGTAAAATCGACGATGTGGTCAATGTCGGGAATGCCGCTACGAATCCGTGCGCGAATCTCCACCGTGACCGTCTCCTGTGTTTTGCGATTGAGCCATTCGATCTCTCGTGTCAAGACACGCAGATAATCTGCGCCCACAACGGGAAACTCAGTGTCGATGAGCGAGGAGTACGGAAGCTCATCATCGCTCGCGTAACTTGCACCAAGGCTGAGATTCGACTGCTCGACGGTGAACTGACTCGCCTTGCCGCCGGGTTTTCCCTGCGACAAACTGCTCCCCTCCAATACGCCATCGACATAGACGGTGGTCGCATACCACCCATAGCCGAGCGGCGCGTGGTAGGTGATGCGCTCCGTCCCCTTCTCGTTGCTCCAATCCTCCCAGTCATATTCCGTATGCTTCTTTCCGTCATGGACTGCCTCCGTGGTACGTTCCCACTCCTTGAAGAGGTAAACGTCGCGCCCCGTGGAGGCGTAGGCATAATCCGTGCGGCTGGTCGAACCGTCCACATTATGCGTGCGCTTTTCTGCGAGATACTCCCCATCGTAGGAATAAGTGCTGTAGCCGTTCTCATTCGTCTCGCGCACGAGAAAGCCGTTGGAGTAAGTGCGGCTGATCTCTTTGAACGAAATCGTGCCAGTGAAAGGGATAGGCGTAGTATCCTCCTCGTTGTGCGCCCCCGTGGAATCGTTGTGAGAGCTGTGCCAGACGGAACGCAGGAGTTTCCGCTCAATGGTCGGCTGTGCGTGCGGCCAGTTCGTAATATCGACCACGGATTCCTCCATGCCGCGCTGAATGATGTGGAGCGTATCTCCTCGAATAAAGACGTTGATCTGACGCTGCGGCAGTTTTGCCGTCCA
>CALJPB010000263.1 GCA_937981305.1 uncultured Selenomonas sp. | reverse complement strand
CCATCATACTACAGGAAGGCGTGAATTACTATGATTTATTTGACAAAGCCGTAAATTTTTATTATCATCGTAGAAGCTGTATAAAGGAGGAGCTTTATTATGAAATTCAGATCCTTGCTGCTCGCTCTCGCCCTTGTCATGCCTCTCTCCGGTACAGTGGGCGCGACCGTTACCGAGCATCGGGAGTCGACGACGAATCTCTCCATCGCCTACCCCATCCTTGCCTTGGAAGATACTGCCACCGCAGATCTCATCAACACCGACATCGAGAAACTTGCCGCCGATATGCGTACGGCCTATGAGAACGGCGCCTTTTACCGCGGGGAGCTTGGCTATCGGGTACACCTGGACGACGACAACTTCCTCTCCGTAACGTTCACGGATCTGCGCTACGAGTTGCGCGCAAATCAGCCCGTCCGTCATGACTACGGCTGCGTCTACTACAAAAAAACCGGACAGCGCATTCCGCTCTCGTTTTTCGTGCACCTCACCCCGTCCGACCTCGATGGTGAGGCGGTCAACGGGCATCTCTACAATGAGCAGGGTCGCAACACACCGATTCAGCCCGAAAAATCCGTCCGCGAAATTCCGACGAACTACTTCCTCGGCGGCAGCGGCTATGTATGCCCCATCTTTCAGGCGGGTGAACTGACGGCGAGCACAGGACCGACCTACATCCTGCTCGATGCCTCCATCATCGACTACTTTAACCGCAAGAACAAATGACGATGGAAATTTATACAACCATCACAGGGGAGATACCGAACGGCGGTGTCTCCCCTGTTTTATACGAGATTCAGCGGTCACGCTTCCTTGCCTATGCAGTCCACGCAGAGGGCGAGGACGAGGTGCGTGCATGGCTGCAGACGGTAAAGAAGGAACACTATGAGGCGCGCCATGTTCCCTACGCAATGATACTGGGGGAACGCGCGGACCGTCAGCGTTCGAGCGACGACGGCGAGCCGGGCGGCACGGCAGGCAGCCCCGTCCTTGAAGCGATCAAGGCGCGTGGCATCACGAATGCTGCCGTCGCTGTCGTGCGCTACTTCGGAGGGATCAAGCTCGGCGCGGGCGGGCTCATCCGTGCCTATGCACATGCGGCAGGGCTCGGACTCGACGCAGCGGCAAAGGTACGTATGACACCGCTGCAAACAATGTACGTTCAGATCGACTACGACCTTCTTACCCCCGTGGAACGCTATATCCGAACTGAAGGACTTTTGACAGAGGAAGGTGCGTATGCGGACAAGGTCACACTGCCCATCCTCGTGTCAACGAGCACTGCCGAAATGCATCGGGACGCACTCACCAACCTCACGGCAGGACGCGCACAGTATCAGCTCGGCGAAAAAAAATACGTCGCAGTCCCCCTTACATAGAAAAAGCGCCTCTATCAGGCGCTTTTTCTATTCGATATTGCAGATCTCCCTGCCACAGTTCTCACAGTGAATCTCTGCTTTCAGATACTCCATATCCTTGATGAGAATGAGATGACCACGCATCTCGATCACATTCTGCTTCTTGAGATCGGCAAGCATACGGTTGAGGCTTTCGCGCGCCGATGCCGAGTAGTTCGCAAGCTCCTGATTCGTGAGCGGAACAGAGATCAGAGTCCCCTCATCTGTCTCCATCCCATAGCTGTTCGCAAGGCGGATCAGAGTCGAGTAGAGCGCCCCCTTCTTCCCGTAGAGCACGAGGTCCCGAAATTTCAGATGCTGCTTTCGCATATGCATCCCGATCAGTTTCAGCAGGGCAATCGAAAGATGCGGATGTTTTTCCAGATATGCCTGCAATACCGGAAACTCAATGGCATAGACCTCAGAGGCACTGCGTGCAACCGCACTGAAGATATAGATCGGCTTCTCCTCATAGATCGGCAGTTCGCCGATGAGACTGCCCTTTGTCGCAAGACGCAAGGCAAGCACGCGCCCCGATGCGCCATACTTCACAATGAAGATATGCCCTGACCGCACGATGTAGAAATAATGTGCCGGCGTTCCCTCACGAAAGAGATATGCTCCGTCATGCAATGAAATTATCTTGCCCGGAATCGACTCCATCTCCCGAATAAGTGCTTCTTGATCCACAGGCTTCGC
>CALJPB010000262.1 GCA_937981305.1 uncultured Selenomonas sp. | reverse complement strand
CGAGGAAGGTCGAGATGCGCCCGACGCTCATCGCCGCGCCGTTCTGCGTCTTGATCGCCGCGAGATAGCCGAAATAGAGCCACTGCACCGCCTCGCGTGCATTTTGCGCCGGCTGTGAGATGTCAAAGCCGTAGAGTGCCGCCATCTCCTTCATGCCCTTGAGCGCACGAATCTGCTCCGCGACCTCCTCGCGCTGCTGGATGACATCGTTGCTCATGATGCCGTCGCCGTAGTTCAGGAGATCCTCCTGTTTGAACGCGATGAGCTGATCGATGCCGTAGAGCGCAACGCGGCGGTAGTCGCCCACGATGCGACCGCGCCCGTAGGTATCGGGCAGCCCCGTGATGATGTGGCTGCGGCGTGCCGCGCGGATCTCGTCCGTGTATGCGTCAAAAACCGCCTGATTGTGCGTCTTGTGGTACTTTGTAAAGATCTCGTGGAGCTTCGGGCTGACCTTGTAGCCGTAGTTCTCGAGTGCCTCCTCCGCCATGCGGATACCGCCGTACGGCATAAATGCCTGCTTCAGCGGTTTGTCTGTCTGGAGACCGACCACCTTTTCGAGGTCTTTCATCGCGGAGTCGATATAGCCAGGACCATACGCCGTCAGACCCGAGACGACCTCCGTCTCCATATCGAGCACGCCGCCCTTTGCGCGTTCCTCCTTCTGGAGTTCCTGCACGCGCGTCCACAGGCGGTTCGTCGCATCCGTCGGCGGCGCGAGGAAACTCTCGTCGCCATCGTACGGCGTATAGTTGCGCTGGATGAAGTCGCGGACGTTGACCTCCTCCTGCCAGACGCCCCCTTCAAAACCGTCCCAGCTCTTGCTCTGCAGCATATTCTGCCTCCTATTCTACAGGTGAAAATAGATTCCCATATGATGCTTTCATAATACTTGAATCGAGTTCGCTTTTCAATAGAGCAACGAAAATAAATGCTATCAATATTTTTCATGTGAAATATAATTTATGTATATATCAAAAATTCCCCTGCCGAAGCAGGGGAAGAGGATCATGAGAATCGAAAAAAGGTGCGCTACGAACGCGGCTCCGGCGTGATGTATGCAAGGAGAGCCGCGAGCGGGAGTGCCAGCACGGAGATGAGGAGGGCGGGGGCAAGCCCGATGACATCGCCGAGTGCCGCCGTCGCCGCCACGCCGAGACTGCCAAGCCCGAACGACATACCGAGCATCATCCCCGATGCCATGCCCGCATTCTCGGGAAGTGCCTGCTGCGCCCAGATGATCGAGCTCGGCTGCGGCGCCATCAGGGAGAACCCTGCGGCAAAGAGGACAATGCCGCCCACGACATCCGCGCTCACATGGGTGAAGTAGTACGCGCAGGGCAGGATGCCGAGCACAAGAAAGGTCACAATGATCCCCCGCCCTGTGAACTTGTCCGCAAGATTGCCGCCAAACAGCCCGCCCATCATACCACCAACCATGAAGATGGTGAGGAACAGCCCCGCCGCGCTCGTGTCCTCCCCATTTCCGACGAGGAGCAGCGGCAGGAATGTCCCGAACGCGCCGTGCGTCCAGCAGCGCAGCCCCATCGCGAGGTTCAGCGTGATCGTCGTACGTGCAAAGAGGACGCTGCTGAGGTTCGGCCGCACCTGCACCGTATGTTCCGGCAGAGAAGAGACGGCACACAGTCCCGAGCGGACAAAAAGCACGCCCATGAGCGCGGCGGGCAGAATCAGGAGCGGCAGCGCACTCAGCGACAGCTTTTCGAGGAACGCGACGAGGACGAGCGGCACGAATGCCATGCCCGCATTGCCGCCCGCGATGAAATAGCTCATCATGCCATTTCCGCGCCCCTCTGCCGCCGTCCGTCCGACGAGCATTGACGAGAGCGGATGATACGCCGCGACCGCCGCGCCCGTCACCGCGACAAGCACGAAGAGCAGCACCGTGTGTCCCGCAAACCCGACCATGCACATCGGGACGGCTGCGGCAGGTACGATGTACGGCAGCAACGGGCTGAAGTTTCGCTTGTCCATCAGGTAGCCGAAGATCGGCTGCAGCATATTCGTCGTCACGGACGCGACCATGACGAGCACGCCGCACATCGTCAGCGACAGATCGAATTTCAGCATGAGCAGCGGCAGGAGGATCGGCAGGAAATTCGCATAGAAATCCACCATCGCGTGTCCCGTCGATAGCAGTGCCGTCGCGTGCCGTATGTTTGTATTCATTATAAATTCTCCCCGTCAATGCTGTGCATACTCGATGAAACGTATTGTATGATGCCCCAAAGCGAACTTGTGCAGCTCCGTGTCGCGAGTGGCATCACGCAGCAAAAACGCAATTCCGCCTGTGACCAACATCCTTGCATACCATCCAAAAATGTGATGTAATGTATTGTAACAAATGAGATGAAAAAGTAAAGGAGTATTCACGATATGAGGAAATGGGCGGTCATCTATTCATCCACCACCGGCAACACAAAGGCAATCGCCGAGGAGATTGCAGGCGCATCGGGCGGCGACATCTTCCGCGTGCAGGACGCGCCGACAGATCTCTCCGCGTACGATGTCGTTGCACTCGGCTACTGGCTGCGGCGCGGCGGCCCCGACGATCTCATGAAGGCATACCTGCCCAAGGTCAACGATGCGTGCGTCATCCTCTTCCAGACGCACGGCGCAGATGTCGGCTCCGAGCACGCCGTCACCTCGTTCGCACGCGCCGCCTATCTGCTCGGCGCAGACTGCGAAATCCTCGGCACGTTCTCCGCGCAGGGAAAACTCGCCCCCGCGCTCATCGCCCGCCGCAAGAAATCTGAGCCCGACGACACGCACAACAGCCCCGAGGCGCAGGAGCGTTGGGTACGCGCCGCCGAGCACCCGAACGAGGAGGATCGCGCCGCCGCACGCACATTCGTAGAGAAGATGGAGCACAAGCTCGACCTCCTCGAAAAATTTCGCCGCGCACAGGAGGAAAGGAAACACGGCCGTGCTGCTATCCCTCGATAATTTCCACGAAACGAAAGATCTGTCGATATGAACACCGAAAAGAAACGCACCCTCGAAGCCGACGTGATGGCGGAGATGATCGCCCTCTACTGCCGCGGACACAGGCACGCACACCGCACGGCGGAGACGGACGGTGCGCCCGCGCTCTGCCCCGACTGCCGCCGCCTCCTCGACTACGCACGCGAGCGCATCATCCGCTGTCCGCGCATGGATGTCAAGTCCTTCTGCTCCGCGTGCCCCGTCCACTGCTACAGTCACGATATGCGCGAGCGCATCCGCGCCGTCATGCGTTGGAGCGGACCTCGTATGCTCCTCCATCGCCCCATCATGACCCTCCGTCATATGTGGATCGATCTAAGGAGTCGCGGATAAATTCAGCACCAATCTGACGGACTTCATTTTATCAGCGACTCCTTGCGCACGCCGACGTGAAAAGAAAGGTCAGCATACATGAAGAACATCCTCCTCATCGCCACGGGCGGCACAATCGCCGCACGCGAAACAGAGCACGGACTGCGCCCTGCTCTCACCGCCGAAGATATGCGTGCGGCAATCGGCACGACAGGCAGCACAATCGAGGTCGTCGACCTCCTCTCGCTCGATTCCACAAACATCACCCCCTCCCACTGGCAGATGATCGCGCGCAAAGTTGCAGACTGCCGCACGGACTATGACGGCTTTATCATCACCCACGGCACGGATACCATGGCGTACACCGCCGCCGCACTCTACTATATGCTTGAGCATATCGACCGTCCCGTTGTCCTCACAGGTTCGCAGCGTCCGCTCGGCAGGGACGGCTCGGATGCAGAGGGGAATCTGCGCCTTGCATACGAGACGGCGTGCAGCGGCTTTGCAGGCGTCTGTCTCGCGTTTGGCGGGCGGCTCATCCACGGGAATGCTGCGAAGAAAATGTATTCCCTTGCGGACGACGCATTTCGCAGCATCGGACGCGCAGAGATCAACCTCACCGCCCCGTCCGCACCGACCGCACCCTTTCGTCTGCATGACGCACTCGACACACGCGTTGCCGTCCTGCGGCTCTACCCCGGCATGAATCCCGTCGCCGTTGACGCGCACATCGCTGCGGGCTATCGCGGGATCATCCTGGAGGGCTATGGACTCGGCAGCGTCCCCGGCGACGATGCACAGGAGAGCTTTCTCCCCACGCTCGACCGCGCACGGACACGTGCCTGCACCATCGTCCTCACAACGCAGTGCATCTATGACGGCGCGGACATCTCGCACTACGAAGTCGGCGTACGCGCCGCCGAGCTCGGCGCACTCTCGGGCGGCACACTCCCCATCGAGGCACTTTATCCCCTCCTCATGCAGCGCCTTGCAGAGACCCCCGAGGGAGAAACGGTGAAATCACTTGAGAAAAACTCTGGTGAACCGAGATGAAGCCGCTTGCCTATATTACGCAGGAAGTAATTGACCTGTTAGTGCTTCCGTGCCAAGCAAATACACCGATCTATTTAGGCCAAAGCAATAGAGAACATATGCAGACAAGTCACCCGCAGGACTATCAAAAATATCACGACTACATCTCGCTGATCCTAAGCACCCCCGATTATGTCGGTGCAAATCCAAGTGATCAATCCATTGAATATGTTCGCGAATTTCAGATTGATGAACACGAGTATGTAAAAGTAGCTGTTCGTATTCCTCTCTCTGGGAGATATTATGCGCGTTCTCTCTATGTACTGAATCCCAATCGAGTTCGCAATTTTATTCAAAAAGGCACTCTAAAGCATTTGACGAAATAAACAAAATGCTTTATACTAGACACAACGAATGAGAAGCAGAGGACGGAACGGGCAGCCGTCACCGGATGGTCAAAAGACCTGAGTAGGAGATGCAGGAATGTCACCCTGCCTATTCTCAGAACGGAAATGGGGCTACAGCGATGTAGCTCTATTTTTATTTTCTTTCTCAATAAGGAGGCATCATGCAGCTACAAGAAATCGGCGTTGTTCATAACGCCTACAAAAATCTCACGGACATCCCTCGGCAGGGAAGCATGAGCGAGGAGATCTCGGAGATCGAGATTCATCCGGACTTCTCAGATGGGCTGCTCAAAATCGAACAGAACCAATACCTCATCGTCCTCTACTGGGCGCATCTGGCGAAGCGCGACATCCTCAAGACCATCCCGCCCGCCGCAAAGGAGCTCCACGGGGTCTTTGCCAGTCGCTCCCCCGGCCGTCCGAATCCGCTGTCCCTCTGCATCGTCGAACTGATCGAGCGTAGCGGCAGCACCCTCCGCGTGAGGGGACTGGATGCCCTCTCGGGCAGTGCCGTCATTGACATCAAGCCCTATACGCAGATGGATGCTATATCGTTATCATAAAAATCATATATGGTAAACGCCCCGTTTTTTGCGAAACGGGGCATTTATTTTTGATATGAAGTACGTTTTATCTGATTCATTAGAAAAGAAAATTCAAAGATTTTTCGTCATGTACTTGTAATGAATCCCATTCACCGTTATAATACTCATGCGCAAATTAAACCCGATTATCTTTTTCATTTATCACGATGCGATCAAAAGATTTTCACGAATACATTTGCGGACACATGACAGAGTTCCGATGGATCGGAACGGGTTTGTTTCTGTACGAAGGAGGATCACATGGTTCGGAAAAAGAGTCAGCGCTCCCTGCGCCTGCTCTCTTACGCGATCTCGGCATGGCTCGCCCTGCCCGCCTATACCGCATGGGCGGACGATGGTACACAGGGGGGGGGCAGAGTTTCTACTGCTGACATTCACGTGGAGGTGGATGCTGCGCAGGAAGAGGCGAAGATGGAGTCCCAGCAGAAGACCATCATCACCAAGGAGGACATCGAGAAGAAACAGGCGAAGTCCGTCGAGGACATCATCTTCAGCGAGACGGGTGTCTCGCGCACGGTGGATTCGATGGGGCGCGTCGGTATTTCAATCCGTGGCGCAGAGCCGCGTCATACGCTGATCCTTGTCGATGGGCAGCCCGTTCTCGGCGACATGGCAAAGTATCAGGGCGCAGCGGACGAAGTTATGCGCCTCGGCACGGAGAACGTCGAGCGCATTGAGATCATCCAGGGAGCGGC
>CALJPB010000261.1 GCA_937981305.1 uncultured Selenomonas sp. | reverse complement strand
GCACAATCGCTCTCGAGGTGATCGATGCACTCAAGGACGTGGATGTGATCCTCGTTCCCGTCGGCGGCGGCGGACTCGCCTCGGGCGTTGCACTCGGCGCGAAGCTCGTCAATCCGCAGGTAAAGGTGATCGGAGTGGAGCCGGAGAATGCCGCGTGCATGAAGGCGGCACTCTCGTGTGGGCGCACGATCACCCTGCCCTCTGCCGACACGGTTGCAGACGGCTGTGCCGTGCGGACGGCGGGCAAGCTCACGCTCGAGTTTTGCCGCCTCTATCTCGACGAGATCATCACGGTCTCTGAGATGGAGATCATGAGCGCCCTGCTCTCCCTCATCGAAAAGCACAAGCTCATCGCCGAGGGCGCAGGTGTCCTCTCTCTCGCCGCACTCAACAAATTGCGCGTAAAGGACAAGAAGGTCGCCGTCCTCGTCAGCGGCGGCAACATCGACATCTCCACGATTTCCGCGCTCATCTCGAAGGCGCTCATCTCGCGCGGCAGAGTGTTCCGCTTCTCCGTGCAGCTCCCCGACAAGCCCGGTCAGCTTCTCACCGTCGCGCAGATCCTCACCGAACAGGATGCGAACGTCATCCGCCTCGACCACGATCAGACGATGGTGACGGACAGCTTCCAGAAGGTGCAGCTCACCGTCACCGTCGAGGCACACGGGCAGGAACATATCGACTGCATTGTTGCCGCACTTGCATCGAACGGATTTGAAATCAACAAGATATACTGACCATAAGAAAGGATCTATCAGCGTATGACATCCGCCCCGATGAAATGTATCGATCAGGATACGGCACAACATCTCGCCGACCTCTTCAAGACCCTCGGCGATCCGACCCGTATCAAGATCCTCTCCCTCCTTGCGGCATCAGAGGAACTGCGCGTCTATGACATTGCGGACGGTCTCGAAATGGGACAGTCTGCCATCTCTCATCAGCTGCGCGTCCTCCGCACTGCCCGTCTCGTCAAATTCCGCCGCGACGGTAAGGAGGTTCTCTACTCGATCGACGACGATCATGTGCTGAAGCTCCTCAGTCAGGGACTTGAGCATGTCCAACACGCATAATACAAAGTGAAAGGATGTTGTTTCATGAAACGCCGCCTCTTTCTCTGCACCGGCATTGCGCTCATGCTTGCCGCAAGCACGGCGTTCGCCTCCCCCACCCTGCGCGAGGGTTCGCAGGGGCACGAGGTACTCGTACTACAGCAGGCACTTCAAAATGCGGGCTACCGGATAAGGTCTGCGGACGGTGTCTTCGGCAAAGAGACGGAGCGTGCTGTCGCTGAGTTCCAACGCGACAACAAGATCAAAATCACGGGCGTAGTCAATAGTGCAACGTGGCGTGCGCTCAAGGATCTTCCTTCCAGGCGCAAAGAGAGCATTGCTCCGCCGTCTGTCGAAAAAACGCTGCCGCTTGCCCCGGACGGCAAGCCCATCCTGCCCGCAGGCAAAGTCTCCGATATCATCAAGACAGCAAAGTCGTACATGGGAACGCCCTACGTGTTCGGGGGTACAACGCCAAAGGGCTTCGACTGCTCCGGCTACCTCCAATATGTTTTCCAGAAACAAGGGATCTCGATTCCGCGCACGGCAGACGAGCAGTACAAGCTCGGTCTGCGTACCAAGAGCACGAAGGAGCTTGTGCCCGGCGATCTCGTCTTTTTCTCCACGTATGACTATGGTCCGTCGCACGTCGGCATCTACCTCGGCGATGGCGATTTCATCAACGCATCTTCGAGCCAGGGCGTTTCGATTGCTTCGATTTACAGCTCCTATTGGGGTTCCTGCTACATCGGTGCACGTCGCGTCATGTGACACGCGGTTTTTCTTGAGAGGCTGAGGCCTCTCTTTTTCTTCTTGAAAGGGTGGTCGTGATTGGGCGATATTTTTATCGTGCTGCTCATTGCGCTGATGGTGGCATATACGTTTTGGGATGAACTTTTTACCCAGTGAGGAAGGAGATTTGCCTGCTTTCGCGAAATGGATAATGAGGATGCAGTACCGAACTGGTTTAGCGATAAGGAGTGGCTGCTATGACAAAGGTCAAGATTCACAACATGATGTTTTACGGATTCCACGGCATGTACGAGTACGAGCGCGAGCAGGGGCAGAAGTTCTACATCGACGTTGAAGTCGATACGAAGGACGATACGGTAGCAGAGACGGACAAGATCGAGGACGGCGTCGATCCCGCTTCGATTTACGACATTGTCCGGGACGTGACGGAGAACAAGCGCTTCCAGATGGCGTCCTTGAGGGCGGGGGCCACGCACGGGCG
>CALJPB010000260.1 GCA_937981305.1 uncultured Selenomonas sp. | reverse complement strand
CATCAAAGCGAAAGATGATTTTACTAAAAAAGAAATCATCACCTCGACCGATAGCAGCTACGACGCCAACGCCGACGACGACGCCCACCAATGCGACGACGCCAAACCAACCGTATCAGTCAGCACAACATCAAGTGGCACCGTCTCCGTCACATATACGCACGGGCGCTACACGCTTCAGTCGATTGAATTACTATCCGGCAGTACGGTTGTTGCCAGCAAACAGGTCGACAGCAACGGTACATGGACATTATCGCCGACCGACTTGGCGTCCGCTACAAGCGGCACGATCACCGCAAGGGTAACTGACGTCGGCTACTACACCGCGACAAATAGCACGAGCTACCAAAAGAGCAGCAGTTCATCAAGCGGCAGTTAGGAAATGACCGCAGTAAACAAATTAACCAATCGTATTTTGCATTGAACCTCCAGACTAAAGAGAGGTTCAGCCTGCGGCACGCCTCGTTCACTAGCTATGCTACTTGCTCCCAGAGCAAAGCTGGAGTCTAATCGCAGAAAGCGAAAATACACTCGCTACTGCTCATTCACGAGGGCGATCAAGTCATCCTCGTGATTTTTGCGGCGCGAATGACTCGTGCGGCGCGGCTCGGAATTTGCATTTGGCTGTGAGTGCGAAGCCTGTACCGTCGCACCATCTTTTCCCTTTCGCGAAGTGTGTGTCCGGCGAGAAGCTTTGTTGTCTTCGTGCGCGCGCTGCATGCGCGACGACTGCGCTGTTTTTGCCGAATGCGCTTGCTTTACCGTACTACTACGTTGTATGCTTGACGCGTTTTTACCTCGACGGCGTTGATTTGAAGTAGACGGGGCAGCCGACTCGTTTGATGTATTGTTTGCTACTTGCGATTTTGCCGCTTTATTTAGTTCGCCTGACGCCGCAGCAGAGATTGCGCCGTGCGATTTTGACGATTGGCGCTGCGTACGGCGTTTTTCTGGCTGAGCCTCGTCTACTAATTTCGCAAACATCATGCGCCCTGCCGCTGTTTGCAAACTGCGCACGATTTCGACCGTATGCGTTTGCCCAATTTTGCCGCTCGCCTGTTCAACGACGACCATCGTGCCGTCCGGCAGATAACCGACCGCCTGATGCGAGTCTTGTCCTTTTTGAATCAGATCAAGAAGGAGCTTTTCTCCCGGCAAATATTCCATGCGCAGACTCTGCGCCAGCTCATTCAGATTCAGCACTTCCGTACCTTCCACTGCCGCGACTTTGTTAAGATTATAGTCAAGCGTCATGATAACCGCGCCGTGTTGTTTTGCGAGTGACAACAGCCGATCGTCAACACCTTCGCTGGCGCGGCTGCCGTCCTGCAGCAACTCCACTGCGACACGCTCCATCGCCTGCAATTCCGTCACAACGTCAAGCCCATGGCGCGCACGAGCACGTTTATCGCTATCGGCATGGTCTGCTAAAAATTGCAGTTCACCGATCACCGAGCGCGGAATCACCAGTGTGCCGCCAATGAATCCCGTACCCGCTACCGCAACAATCCTCCCGTCCATCAATACTGATGTATCGACTAAAATCGCGCGGTCTTTCGCTTTAATATTCGCCTTTGGCAGCCGCGTCAATAAATATGACACTTCGCCCAAAATTAATAGCGTCACCGCTAGCAATACTATATCTTTTGTTTCCATACGTTCCTTTCTTTTCGCGAGATTTAATCTCTGTTGGCAACTACTTCATGTAGTCAATAAGCGCCTGACGCAAATCACACACGCCGCGCACAAATGAATTCTTTTTGCCCGATTTTGGAGCAATCGCCTGGGTAAAGCCAAGCTTCTTCGCCTCAGCAATACGCTTATTAGGTAGTCGCGCCGAGCGGATTTCACCGCCCAAACCAACTTCACCGAACACCACCAAACTATCATCTAGCTTGCGCCCCGCCGCTGCCGAAGCGATCGCCATCGCAACAGCCAAATCGGCCGCTGGATCCGCCAATTTCAGTCCGCCCACTACATTGATATAAATATCTTTGTCAGATAAGTTCAGTTTTGTGCGTTTCTCAAGCACAGCAATCAGCAGGTTGAGGCGATTCAAGTCGAATCCGCTCGCCGTCCTTTTAGGATACCCGAAATTTGTCGAATTGACAAGGGCTTGAATTTCTACCAAAATCGGACGATTGCCCTCAAGCGTAGCAAGCACCACCGATCCATCGGCATTTTGGCGCTCGGCAAGTAATGCCGCCGACGGATTTTCGACCACGCTCAAACCGTTTTCGTTCATCTCGAAAATCGCCGCTTCGCTGGTCGAGCCGTAGCGATTTTTGACCGCGCGCACTACTTTGAAGCCGCCATAGCGGTCGCCCTCAAACTGCAATACAACGTCAACTAAATGCTCCAACACTTTTGGTCCGGCAATTGAACCTTCTTTCGTGACATGTCCGACTAAAATCACCGCCGCGCCGGACGCTTTAGCGGCACGAATAATGACGTTGCTTGAGTTAGTAATTTGGCTGACCGTTCCCGGCGCGCTCGCCACCTCTTCAAGGCTAAGCGTTTGAATGCTATCAATAATAACAAGCTTGTAAGCGCCACTGCGAATCGTCGCCGCAATATCGTCAGCGCTCGTGCTTGCGACAAATTGCAGATGGTCGCCCGCCACCGCACCCAAGCGCCGAGCTCGCAATTTAACTTGCGACGCCGACTCCTCGCCGCTCGCGTACAGCACTAGCGCTTCTTCAGAGATATGCGCCGCTATTTGCAGCAATAGCGTCGACTTGCCGATACCCGGCTGACCAGCCAGCAGCATAACGCCGCCCGGGAGAATACCGCCGCCCAATACCGCGTCTACATCAGCAATACCCGTGCCAAGACGTGCAGTTGATGCTTCTGCCGAAATTGAACGCATTGACTGCGCTTTTAATATATTGCCGTGCGCAGCGCTACGCGCCACTGCCGAATTGCCCGGCGCACGTACAACCTGCTCTACGAGTGAATTCCACTCGCCGCAATTCTCACACTTGCCGACCCACTTCGGGTAGCTCGCGCCGCACTGCTGGCACACCGCTCCACGCACGGCCCGTTTACTGCTGCGGGCGCGGATCGCGCGGTCGACTTCGCCATTGCACGCGCGGAACAAAGCGGCGGGGCGTATGTGAGCTATTCGGACGAGATGAAGCAAAATCCGCCCGAGTTTATCGCGACCTATTTCGACTGGCTGCGCGAGAACAAGGGGCTGACCCCGAACGATCCCGTGCGAATCGGGATGTACGCCCATGCAGCGAACGGCGGCATCGTGATCGGCAGCGATGCCGCAACGGACGTCCCTAGCCTTTATGCCTGCGGCGAAGTGACCGGTGGAATGCACGGGGCAGATCGGATCGGCGGGCTGTCCAGTGCAAACGGGCTTGTATTCGGAGAGATCGCGGGCAAATCCGCCGCCACGGAGGCGCGCGGTACAATGGCTGCGGACGATGCGATCCTCCTGCACGCGCACAGCATCCCCGACGCACACGCCATACGCAGCCGTCTCCGCAGCCTGATGACAGAGAATGCCATGATCGCACGCAGCGCGGATGGGCTGACGCGGGCGATTCGCTTCTGCACGGATGCACTGGAGGAAATGGAGCGTAATGCCCCCGCAACAGCAGCAGCGGATGCCGCCGCAGCCCTCCGCCTGTCCGCCCAGCTGCGGACGGCAACGGCAGTTCTGACAGCAGCTCTGCTCCGACGGGAAAGCAGGGGCGCACACTACCGCACGGATCACCCCGACACACTGAAATCGGAGCAAAAGAGGATCATCGTTACCGAAACGGACGGCGCGATCACGGCGCGGCACGAAAGTTCCGAATAAACACACTGCAAGGCGAGGAAAAGGATGCATTCCGCGCCCACTACTTCACCATGTCCCCCGAGGACTACCATTGGAATCGCGACATCCTCGTCTACAACGCACGGACAAACGCATGGCGCACCGTCGGAGAGCTGCCGTTCCCCGCACCCTGCGGCGAGGCGCTCGTCATGGCAAAGGGCGCACTCTACTCCATCAGCGGCGAGATCAAGCCGGGTGTGCGCAGCCCGCGCCTCTATCGCGGATTGTTCGTGAAGTGAGCGCAGTGCCTAACGAACGGCGCGAATGAACGGAATATTGATCCACACAAAAAGCCCCCGTACGGGGGCTTTTTCATTTCTCCTAAACCGAATGATACTGCGGCAGATACCGAATATAGATACGCCCGTCCTCTGCGGTCTCTACCTTCGCACGCACCTCGTAGAGCGCGTGGATGAACTCCTCCGTGAGCAGCTCGCGCGGCGTACCGAGCCCCACGACACGCCCCTTTTGGATGGCGATGAGGCGGTCGCAGTAGAGCGCAGCGATGTTGAGGTCGTGGATCGCAGAGACAACGGTGAGATCCAGTCCCTTTACAATGTCCATGATCTGCAACTGGTACTTGATGTCCAGATGGTTCGTCGGCTCGTCGAGGATCATGCACTCCGCCTCCTGCGTGAGCGCACGTGCGAGAATCACACGCTGTTGCTCGCCGCCCGAGAGACTGGCGAAGCTGCGCTCCGCACACTCCTCCATGCCGACCGTACGGAGCGCACGGCGTGCGATCTCGTAGTCGCCCGCATTGTCCCGGTCGAGAAGCCGCTTGTGTGGGGAGCGCCCCATAAGCACGACCTCCATCACGCTGAAGTCGAAGCTGTAGAAATTATGCTGCGCCACCACAGAGAGCTGCAGCGCAGACTCCCGATAGCTCAGCTCATCGAGCGCACGTCCGTTCAGTTCGATTTTCCCCGCCGTCGGTTTCTGCACGCGGTAAAGACATTTGAGGAACATACTCTTGCCGCTGCCGTTCGGGCCGATGATGCCGAGAAATTCCTTCGGTTTCAGATGAAAATCCAGCCCCTTCAGAATCTCCTTGTCCCCGATGAAGAGTTTTACCGCTTCCGCCAATATCTCCATATCACTACCCTCCGAATCCATAGGTACGCTTCACCATGAGATAGATGAATGCGGGCGCACCGACGAGTGAAATGAGGATGCCGATGGGCAGCTCCGTGTGCGGGATGAGGACGCGGCACAGCCCGTCCGCGACGACGAGGAAGATCGCCCCCACCAGAGCGGAGACCGGTACGAGCCGCTTGTGGTCGGTGCCGACGAGCATCCGCACGACATGGGGAACGACCAGCCCGACGAAGCCGATCATGCCCGCCGCAAAGACGGCGAACCCCACCACAAGCGCACTGACGATGAGATACGCCTGCCGATAGGGATGGAGATCCGTGCCGAGCGTGATTGCGGACGCATCGCCGAGGAGCATGAGGTTGAGGATGCGGCTCTGCGACCAGAAAAAGAGAACGGCGAGCGCGACAATGCCGCCGATGAGCGCCATGTGCTCCCATTTCGCCCCCGCCAGACTGCCCATCATCCAGTAGGTGATGGTCTGAATGCCCTCCTTATCGTTGGCAAAATAGACGATGAAACTCGAAAATGCGCTGCACACGGCACTGAGTGCCATGCCGCCGAGCAGCAGCTTCATCGCGTTTGCACGTCCGCCAATGTTCGCGATAAAGAGGACACCGACGGAGACGGCGAACGCACCGAGGAATGCAGCGATGCCGACGGCATTCTCCCCGAATGCTGCACCGATGCCGAGGAGGACAGCGGAGGTCGCGCCGAGGGATGCGCCTGCCGAGATGCCGAGGATGTACGGATCGGCGAGCGGGTTCTTTACAATCGCCTGCATGACAACGCCGCAGGTGGCAAGCCCCGCGCCGATGATGGCGGCGAGCAGGAGGCGCGGCAGACGAAGCAGCCATACAATGTCATGCACGGGGCCTTTGCCCGCCATGTCGATGGGTGTACCGCTCTGGATCTGGTCGAGGACGGCGGCGGCAATGACGGCGGGCGGCAGATCGACCGTCCCGATCGAGAGCGCCCAGAAAAGAGCGACAATGAGGAGTGCGGTGAGCAGGATACAGAGCAGTGCGAGCCCCGCACGTGAAAAGAACGCTTGCATAGATTATTCTCCATAGATCTCAGGATACAGCCCATGTGCGAATATCGTTATGCCGTCGTAGGCGCGAATGCCCGCACTGTAGACGGCATAGAGCGGCACGGTGTAGATGCGGCGCTGCTGCACACAGGAGAGGGAGCGCAGCGCAGGGTTTTCATAGAGACGTGCGGTAATCGCATCCTCATTCCCATAGTCGTCCTCGATGACAATGAGAAAGAGCGCATCGGGATTCAGCTCGATCAGCTCCTCCATACTGAGGCTCTGCCCGTCCGCCGCCAGATGTTCCGCACCGAGTGCGCGGAGCATATCGCCCGCGAGTGTGTCCTTCCCGTACGAGCGGATCTCCTTGCCCATGAG
>CALJPB010000259.1 GCA_937981305.1 uncultured Selenomonas sp. | reverse complement strand
TCCCGTCGTTTCGTTCCCGCATCTGCCGGAGAATACGAAGCGCGTCATGGACATCGCTGAGCCGATCAAGATCGATCAGGTGGTCATCGGCTCCTGTACGAATGGGCGCTTGGAAGACCTTGAGATTTCCGCAGGGCTGTTGAAGGGGCACGAGGTGCATCCCGATGTGCGCTGCATTGTGATTCCGGGCAGTCAAGCGGTTTATCAGGAGGCGATGCACCTCGGCTACATCGACGTCTTCATCGATGCGGGCTGCGCCGTCGCTGCGCCGACGTGCGGCCCTTGCCTCGGCGGCTACATGGGTATCTTGACGGCGGGCGAGCGCTGTGTTTCTACGACGAATCGTAATTTTCGCGGGCGCATGGGGCATGTCGACAGCGAGGTCTATCTGGCAGGCCCGCATGTGGCGGCTGCGAGCGCCATCTTGGGCAGAATCGCCGCGCCGGAGGAGGTAAAGTGAGATGAGTTTGCAAGGAAAAGTCTGGCGCTACGGCGACAATATCGATACGGACGTCATCATTCCCGCGCGCTATCTGAACAGCTTCGATCCGAAGGAGCTGGCGGAGCACTGCATGGTTGACATTGATGAGAGTTTCGCGAAAAACGTGCAGGAAGGCGACATCATGGTCGGCGGCAAGAATTTCGGCTGCGGCTCGTCGCGCGAGCACGCGCCCGTCGCCATCAAGGCCTCAGGCATCCCCGTGATCATCGCGGCAGATTTCGCGCGCATCTTCTATCGCAACGGCATCAACATCGGCTTGCCGCTCCTGGAAATCGGCGATGATGTGGAGAAGATCAGCGCGGGCGACGAGCTGCGCGTCGATACGGAAACGGGAAAGATCGAGAATCTCACGACGGGTGACATCTTTCAGGCGCATCCTCTGCCGGGATTCGTGCAGAAGATCGCCGAAGCGGGCGGCCTGATCAACTACATCAAGGAAAAGGGGGCGCTCTGATGGCAAAGAAGATCGTGGTGATACCGGGCGACGGCATCGGCAGAGAAATCACGGATGCAGCCGTCGCCGTGCTGAAAAAGACGGCGGAAAAGTTCCATCTGGCGCTCTCCTATGAGGAGCATGATGCGGGCGGCACGGCGTACGATAAATATGGCACGCCGCTGCCCGAGGACACGCTCGCGGTCTGCAAGGCATCGGACGGCGTGCTCTTCGGCGCGGTCGGCGGGACGAAGTGGGACAGCGTGGAGCCTGCCCTGCGCCCCGAGCGTGCGATTTTGGGCCTCCGCAAGGGGCTCGGTCTCTATGCGAACCTGCGCCCCGTGAAGGTTGCGGACGCACTGATCGAGCACTCGCCGCTGAAGTCGGAGCTCGTGCGCGGTGTCGATCTCGTCATCGTGCGCGAGCTGATCGGCGGCATCTACTTCGGAGAGAAGTGCGAGTCCGAGCAGGTGGACGGTGCGGAGCGTGCGTGGGACATGGAGAACTACTCCGTCCCCGAGGTGGAGCGCATCGCACGTCTCGCGTTCGAGACGGCGCGTCTCAGACGTGGCAAGGTCACGTCCGTGGACAAGGCGAACGTGCTCGCGACCTCGCGCCTCTGGCGGCGCACGGTGACGACGCTTGCGGCTGAGTACGATGATGTGGCGCTCGACCATCTCTATGTGGACAACTGCGCCATGCAGCTTGCCGTGCGTCCGACGCAGTTCGATGTGATCGTGACGGGCAACCTCTTTGGCGACATCCTCTCCGATGAGGCGGCGGTCATCGGCGGCTCGATCGGGCTGATGCCATCCGCGTCCATCGGTACGGGGACGAGCCTCTTTGAGCCGATTCACGGCAGTGCGCCCGACATTGCAGGCAAGGGCATTGCGAACCCGCTCGGGACAATCCTCTCGGCGGCGATGCTCCTGCGCTATGCCCTCCATGAGGAGGAGGCGGCTGCTGCGGTCGAGGCGGCAGTGGACGCGGCACTCGCGGACGGCAAGCGCACGGCGGACATCTACATCGCAGACACAGGCTGTACGAAGGTTGGAACGACCGAGATGGCGGATGCGGTGCTTGCGCATTTGTAAGGGGAGCCCCGATCGACTCACGATGTTCGACGGGGAAGCTAAAAGCCTCCCCCGTCGAACGTAGACGCTGCTATGGCGTAATCTTCAGTCTCCCCCGTCAGAGCGGGGGAGGGGAACCACGCACAGCGTGGTGGAAGGGGCGCCTTGATCACTCAATGAAAAATGCGGTACGAAGCTGTTTTGACTTCGTACCGCATTTTTATATTGCACTTTTTTTGTGTATATACCTCCACCATACAAACAGCGCGAGTGTAATGAGGAGCACGCCGCCCATCGGAAAGAGATCGTGCATCCCGAGATAGGTCGCGACGATGCCGCCGAGGAGCGGCCCTGTGAATCCGCCGACCTGCTGCGCGGCGAAGAGCATACCGAACACGCTGCCTTTGAGCTGTGCGGGCGTGTGCTGTGCGATGACGGCGTTCAGCGAGGGCTGGATGCCCGCGAGGAAGAGTCCGACACCGAACTGCATCGCCGCGAACGGGACGAGCGTATCGGGGATGCCCTGCAGTGCGAGCATCGTGCCTGCAAGGAACATTGCGAGACACATCGCCGTGAAGTAGCTGCGCCGCGCACCGAAGATGCCCCAGAGCGGTGCGGCAATCGCCCCTGCAATCCCGCCGAGCGAGAAGACAACGCCCGCGACGAGCACGATGTTCTCCATATCGCCCGCGAGATATTTGATGTAGGTGGTAATCACAGGCATCAGGATGAACGTCACCATCTGTGCGAGCGTACTCACAATCATCATTGTGCGCAGGATGGGGATGCGCCAGAGATGCCACGGATTCTTTTCCTCCGCCGTGAGCGGTGTGCTGTTCTCCGGCATCGGTGGTTCCTTGATGATAAAGGTGAACGCGAGGAAGTTGATGAAGAGTGCCAGCCCTCCGACGTAGAAGCTCGCACGCATCCCGAACACCTCCGCGAGCACACCGCCGAGCAGAGGTCCGACCACGCCGCCCGCCGTCAGCGTACCCTGTAGGATGCCGAGGGCGAAGCCGAGGCGCTCGCGCGGCGCATAGAGCGTCATGATCGCCAGATCCATCGGCCACAGCCCCGCCGCGAATCCTTGAAAGACACGGACGAGGACAAGCTGCTCGGGCGAGGTGACAACGCCGCCGAGCAGGTAACTGATCGCGATGAGGAGGCTTGCACGCATCGCCATGAGCCGTTTCCCGCGGCGATCCGCCATGCGCCCCCAGATCGGCGCCATCACCGCAGAGACGAGGAACGTCACGGAGAACGCCAGCCCCGCCCAGAGATTGACCGAGGCATCGTCCACGCCGAGCTCATGTGTCAGATACATCGGCAGGAACGGAATAATCATCGTATAGCTTGCCGACATAAAGAGCACGTTGCACGTCAGCAGCGCGAGAATCACTTTCCAATTCATCCGCAGCCCCCCTTTTTTCCCATATCCGTATTCTACCACGTTTTTCAGAAAAGAAAACAGGAATGGGACAAAATACCCAAACGTTGATTTTCTGAAAACTTTATGCTATGATAATACAAACACGAAACAGCTTATGCAGCAAATGCGCGCCCTTTGGCAGCGCCATAAAACACCGCAACACTGTCTGCCGCGCGTCATTTACGGCAGATTTTTTCGAAAGTAAGGATTTGCTCATGAAACACATCATCGTAGACCTTGAGATGAACCCTGTCGCAAAGGAGCACAGGGACATCCGCAGAAAACTTAACGGGGAAATCATCGAGATCGGGGCTGTTCGTCTGAACGAGCACTTTGAGCAGGAGGACGAGTTCCAGTGCTATGTCTGCCCCGAGTACGGGATGGTGAAAAAGCACATCACTGAGCTCACGGGCATCACACAGGAGAAAGTCGCAGGGCGGCCTGCATTCTCCGAGAGCTTTCACAGCTTCGTCGCGTGGATTGGCGCGGCGGAGACAAAGATCTACTCGTGGAGTATGTCCGACATCAAGCAGCTGCGTAAGGAATGCCGGCTGAAACTGCCCGACTTCGATGTGAGCTGGCTCGATGTGCGTTGGGTCGATCTCCAACAGGCGTTTGACGACCGTCTGGGGCTGCACAACAGCCTTGCGCTGAAACACGCGCTCGGCGCGATGGGGCGCAGCTTTGAGGGCAGTCAGCACTCGGCGCTCGCCGATGCGCGCAACACGAGCGCCGTACTCTCACTCATGCAGGACGACGCGAAATTCCGTGAGACCATGCGTCCCGTCCTCGAGATCCTAGAACCCAGCGAGGGACTCTCGAACTCCATCGGGGATCTCTTTCCCGATCTTGAGAAACTGAAGAACAAGCTGTAGAAATGAATTGCCGTGCGCGAGAGCGGGCGGCTTTTTGCTTGTTTACAACAAAAAAACCGCCCGGATGGGCGGCTCTGCAGTCGAATTGGTGGAGATGAGGAGAATCGAACTCCTGTCCGAAGATAATACTACATGGATTTCTCCGAGCGCAGTCTGTGTATTTTTTTAGGTGGAGTGCCGCCCGCAGACAGGCTGCAATACACCGATCACGATAATGTTCCCGTGAGAGTTATCGTGCGATGGCTCTCAGGTATCCCGCGTTTGACCCCTTACTCCATCCGTGCGGGAGGCAGACGGAAAGGGGCTGGCTTAAGCCGCCAGAGCGTAGTCTTCGTTTGCTTTTATGTTTAATAAAAGTGTTCACCTTACTAACGGGTTGATGACCCCCCGGCTCGCTGTCCACATACTACCCATCCCCGTCGAGACCATTACATCCCCGATAATGGAAGCTAATATGCTTAACGCTATAATAACAGATGTCCCGATTCGTGTCAAATCGTGTTTTTTCTTGCAAGATGGAAAAATTTTTAGTATCATGTAAACGAGTTATAGTGTGTCAGTGTCCTAGGAGGATATGACTTGCAAAGAGAGAGAACG
>CALJPB010000258.1 GCA_937981305.1 uncultured Selenomonas sp. | reverse complement strand
GCATCGATCGCCTTATTCATACTTGCCTCATGCTTCGCGAGAATATCCTTTATCATGCAGTTTCGCCTCCTACGGTCGTTCCAATCGGCTCTCCAAACGATGCGCGCGCAATATTTGCGTGCTCGTCAATATTAAATACCACAATGGGAATCTTATTCTCCATGCACAGACTCGTCGCCGTCGCATCCATGACCGCGAGCCCTTTCTTGAGAATATCGATGTAGGTCAGGGTCTCAAAACGCTTCGCATCGGGATTTTTGTTCGGATCGGAATCATAGATCCCATCCGTCCCCTTCTTTGCCATGAGAATGACATCCGCCTCGATCTCGGCGGCACGCAGTGCTGCCGTCGTGTCCGTCGAAAAATACGGATTGCCCGTACCCGCACCAAAGATCACAACGCGCCCCTTCTCCATATGGCGGATAGCGCGGCGGCGGATGTAGGGTTCTGCCACCTGCCGCATCTCGATCGCACTCTGGACACGCGTGTCAACATCCTGCTTTTCCAGTGCATCCTGCAGTGCAAGCGCATTCATCACCGTTGCCATCATGCCCATATAGTCTGCCGTCGTGCGATCCATGCCCTTTGCACTTCCCGCAAGTCCACGCCAGATGTTGCCGCCGCCAACCACGATGGCGACATCAATCCCATGATCGCGTACCTTCTTGATCTGCGCGGCAATCTCCTCGACAACGGAAGGATTGATCCCAAATCCCTGATCTCCTGCCAGAGCCTCTCCGCTGAGCTTCAACACAACACGGCGATATTTCGCTTCCACGATGACTCCTCCTGTCTGTTCTTTGCGTCATTATAGCATATTTCATTGAAAAAATCCTGTGTCTGTCTGCAAAAAAGGGGTGCTATGCGAAGCAAAACTGCTTCACACAACAACCCCTTCTATTCATGCGCTTACTGCATCTGTGCAGCAACCTCCGCAGCAAAATCTTCCTGCTTCTTCTCAATACCCTCGCCGAGCTGGAAGCGCGTGAACGCCTTGACCTCGACACCGCCGAGCACCGCCGAAACCTTCTGCTCGGGATCCTTCACAAACTTCTGCTCAAGCAGGCAGACTTCCTCGTAGAACTTATTGATACGCCCCTCAACCATCTTCTCAATGATCTTCTCGGGCTTGCCCTCCTCAAGTGCCTGCTTGCGGAGCACTTCCTTCTCATGCTCAATGTGGTCTGCCGTGACGCCGGAGCGGTCAATCGCAAGCGGCGATGCTGCTGCGATCTGCATCGCAACATCCTTGCCGAGCTGCTCCTCGCCGCCCGAGAGCTCCACGAGCACGCCAATCTTGCCGCCCATGTGGATGTAGGTAGCAACCCGCCCCGCACTCTCATAGCGTGCAAAGCGACGCAGAGAAATCTTCTCGCCGATGGTCGCCGTCGCCTCGGTGATGAGCGATGCGACATCCTTGCCGTCGAGCGTGCTTGCGTTCAGTGCATCGAGGTCTGCGGGATTCGTCTCGGCGATGTGCTTTGCAACCTTCGCGCTCAGCTCACGGAACTGCTCATTGCCTGCTGCAAAGTCTGTCTCACAGTTGATCTCAACGATTGCACCAACCTTCGCATCGGGTGCGAGATACGCTGTCACAGCGCCCTCAGCGGCAATGCGCCCCGCCTTCTTCTCCGCCTTTGCAATGCCCTTCTCGCGCAGATAGTCGATTGCCTTCTGCATATCGCCGTCCGTCTCGGCGAGCGCCTTCTTGCAGTCCATCATCCCTGCGCCCGTACGCTCACGCAGTTCCTTTACCATTGCAGCACTGATTGCCATTGTAGTTCCTCCCAATACATTCATAAAAAAGGGGCAAGGGATAACACTCCCTTACCCCTCTGTTTGTTTCCTTACTCCGCCGCAGCCGTCTCCGGTGCGCCGCCCTGATTGCCCTCGAGCACAGCATCCGCCATGCAGCCTGTGAGGAGCTTCACCGCACGGATCGCATCGTCGTTGCCCGGGATCACATAGTCGATCTCGTCCGGATCACAGTTCGTATCGACGATCGCAACAATGGGAATGTTCAGCTTGCGTGCCTCAGCAACCGCAATCCGCTCCTTGCGCGGGTCAACAACGAAAAGTGCGCCCGGCAGACGGTTCATATCCTTGATGCCACCCAGATAGCGCTCGAGCTTCTCCTTCTCGTGACGCAGCCCCTGCACTTCCTTCTTCGTCAGCACCTCGAACGTGCCGTTCTCCTCCATCTCCTCAAGCGTCTTGAGGCGGTGGATACGGCGCTGGATCGTCTGGAAGTTCGTCATCATGCCGCCGAGCCAACGCTCGTTGACATAGAACATATTCGCACGCAGAGCCTCCTCACGGATTGCCTCCTGCGCCTGCTTCTTCGTGCCGATGAAGAGCACGGACTTGCCTTCCTGCGCAACGCTGCGGAGGAAGTTGTACGCCTCGTCCACCTTGCGCACCGTCTTCTGCAGATCGATGATGTAGATGCCGTTGCGCTCCGTGAAGATGTAACGAGCCATCTTCGGATTCCAACGACGTGTCTGATGCCCGAAATGGACACCTGCCTCCAGAAGCTGCTTCATAGAAATTACTGCCATGGAAAATACCTCCTGTTGTTCTTCCGCGCCCCTCATCCGCTGCACCACCGCACACAGTGCGGCACAGAGCAGCTATCGGGAACGCGTGATTTTTAAGGAATCGCTGATAAAATGAAGTCTGTCAGATTGGTGCAGATTTTTTGTCCTGTC
>CALJPB010000257.1 GCA_937981305.1 uncultured Selenomonas sp. | reverse complement strand
CAACGGTGGAGCACGGCATTGCCTGTCTCACCTCGCTCGATACGGCGTGGGAGGTGCTGCGTGTGCTCGAGTTCATGCGGAATCGCCGCCTCGTCTATGCACTGGCAATACAAGACTATGTCGGCGGAGGGGATGATCTTGCCTAAGGTAATCGAGGAGGCACAGATTCTTTCGCACGATGCACCGATTGCGGGTGTCGATATCCTGACGCTCGCCGCTCCGCAGATCGCACAGCTGTCCCTGCCGGGGCAGTTCGTGCAGGTCTCCGTTCCCGTGAGCGGCGGATTTCTGCGCCGACCGCTCGGCATTGCGGAGGTCTCGCGCACGGATGGATGGATTCGTCTCATCTATCGTCAGGTGGGGCGCGGCACGGAGGCTCTTGCAGGAGCTGCGGAGGGGGCATATGTCTCCGTCCTCGGCCCTCTGGGACGCGGCTTCGATACCGCGCTGAGCCACCCTCTCCTCGTTGGCGGAGGCATGGGGCTCACGCCGCTCCTCTTCTTTGCGGCAGCGCACCCGAATGTCTCCGTTCTGATGGGGGGGCGCACAAAGGAAGAAGTGTTCTGGGAGGAAATTTACCGCCCCCATGTGCGCGAATGCTTCATCACGACGGACGATGGTTCGTACGGCACGCAGGGCTTCGTGACAACGCTCCTGCCGGAATTGTTGAACGGCGGAACGTATGACGGCATTGCGGTCTGCGGCCCTCCCGTCATGATGGAGCGCGTCGCCGGGATTGCAAGCGAATACGGGATTCCCTGTGAGGTTTCGCTCGAAAAGCGCATGGCGTGCGGACTGGGGGCGTGCCTGTCCTGCGCTGTGGACACGAAGAGCGGGCGGCGTAAGGTCTGCAAGGATGGCCCTGTCTTCCCGGCGGGGGAGGTGTACTATGCCTAGTGCAGCAAAATATCCGTATGATGATCGTCTGCGCACGAATATCGCCGGCATCGAGATGAGAACTCCCGTCCTCACAGCATCGGGGACGTTCGGCTTCGGTGAGGAGTTTGCGGACTTTGTCGATCTTGCGCGCCTCGGCGGTGTCATGGTTAAGGGCACGACACTCGCCCCACGACGTGGGAACGAGGGCGTACGCATCGCAGAGACACCACAGGGAATGCTCAACTGCATCGGACTCGAAAATCCAGGCGTGGAGCACTTCCTGACGGAGATCCTGCCGCGCATCCGCCCATACGGCATGAATGTCATCGTCAATATATCGGGCAGCTCCGTCGATGACTACGCGGAAATTGCACGGCGGCTCAATGTTGACGGCGTTGCCGCGCTTGAGATCAACATCTCCTGCCCGAACGTCAGGGAGGGCGGCATCGTCTTTGGTACAGACCCGCGTGCGGCGGCAGATGTCGTGCGAGCGGTGGTGTCGGCATCCGAAAAGCCCGTCATTGCGAAGCTCTCGCCGAATGTCACGAGCATTACGGAGATGGCTCTTGCTGTCGAGGCGGCGGGGGCAGATGCGATCTCGCTCATCAATACACTCATCGGGATGCAGATCGACATCCATCGTCATCGTCCCGTTCTCGGCAACCGCACGGGTGGGCTCTCGGGTCCTGCTGTGAAGCCGGTTGCTGTGCGCATGGTTTGGGACGTGGCACACGTTGTTCACGTTCCCGTCATCGGGATGGGTGGGATTTCCTCGTGGGAGGATGCGGTCGAGTTCTTTCTTGCGGGGGCGTCTGCGATTGCGGTCGGGACGGCGAACTTTGTCGATCCCGCCGTTACGATGAAGATCTGCGATGGTCTTGGACGTTATCTGTATGAAAACCGGATTTCCAACATTAAGGATATTGTCGGAAGGGCTTGGGAATAGCAATATTTTCATGAAAAAAATTCTCATAAAAAGGATTTTTTGTTCGTAAGTATTCTCCTTATCCCATGTACTACAAGGGTTAGGGGGACTTTTGACACCTGTACCCCATATGTGGTATAATCTGCACGTTGGTATGAGAAACCGAGACAATCGCGTCCAACCATTTCGGATGGGCGAGGAAAGTCCGAGCTCCACAGGGCAGTGTGCCGGATAACGTCCGGCGAGGGTGACCTTAGGGACAGTGCTATAGAAATTTATACCGCCGGTCTCTGATCGGTAAGGGTGGAAAGGTGCGGTAAGAGCGCACCAGCAGTCGGGTAATCGGCTGGCTTTGGTAAACCCCACATGGAGCAAGACCAAATAGGGAAGGATGAAGGCGGCCCGTCGACCTTCCGGGTAGTGTCGCTTGAGGCGCTTGGCGACAAGCGTCCCAGATAAATGATTGTCGCCGCCCATTGGGCGGAACAGAACTCGGCTTATTGGTTTCTCACAGCCAATGCTATGGAAATGATTCAGTGTGTCCGAGGAGTTCCTTGGGCTCAATGGAAGGAAGTGTCTGCTTGCGAAAGAAAATCAAGATTCTTGTATTATCCGCAATGCTTCTCTGCTCCACAGCTGTTGCGAGTGCAGAGTCATTCCAGCTTGGCGATCAGGGAACGGATGTAGCTGAGATTCAGGGACAGCTCTCCAGCTTTGGGTACGATGTTGTTGCCGACGGTGACTTCGGACCGGCAACGGCGGAGGCGGTGAAGGACTTCCAGGCGGCGCAGGGACTTGCCGTCGATGGCATGGTTGGACCATCGACCTATCAGGCGCTTCTTGGAAAATCCATGCCGCAGGTCAGCCGCGGTTCGAACTACATTGTGCGCCGTGTAATCTCGGACTCCATGCAGTATATTGGGGTTCCGTATTCCTTCGGCGGCACAACGCCTTCCGGCTTTGACTGCTCGGGCTTTGTGCGCTACGTGTTTGCCAATGCGGGCATCTATCTCCCGCGTACGGCAGATGCGCAGTACGATACGGGCTATCCGATCTCCTCGTCTGAGATGGTGCCGGGTGATCTCGTATTCTTCTCGACCTACGAATACGGACCATCTCATGTGGGGATCTATCTTGGCAACGGCAACTTCATCAATGCTTCATCGAGTCGAGGTGTCGCAATTGACAATCTCCACGGTGGCTACTGGGGAGCGTGCTTCATTGGTGCACGTCGCATTATGTGATCATACGGAATCTGGGGAGGGGCATTGCCCCTCTTTTTTCATAGGAGAATACGATGTCGGATCTCTTTCTTTGCCTTCTCATTTTTCTCATGCTATACTATGTGTTTGGCGATGAGCTATTTCCACGATGAGTATATATATTAGAAGTAAAAGCATTACTTTTGGTTGCATTATTGTATGAATTTATGTAATATGGGGAGCGTACAGTCATGGAGGATCGATGGTATTTAGCCGCACTCTTACAGTGTCGACAGATCGGAAGTGTACGTATGTCTCGTCTGTGCGGTGTCGTTCCCGACGTGCGTACGATCTGGTCGATGACTGCGGAGGAACTTCGGGGAACGGGTGCGCTCACAGAGGCCGTCGCCGATGCACTTGCCCGCCACAGTGCGATGCACCCCGATCTGCCCGCGCAGATCAGGGAAGCGTGTGCACGTCTGGACATTGCGCTCATCACGATTGACGACGCAGACTATCCCGTTGTTCTGCGGGAGATCTTCGATCCGCCGCTTGTTCTCTACTATCGCGGTACACTGATTCCGGACGCACGTCGTATTGGGATGGTCGGTGCACGCAAATTTACCGCCTACGGTGAAGCGGCGGCGATGGAGTTCGCCGAGCGGCTCGCAGCAGCTGGCGTCACCGTTGTGAGCGGTGCGGCACGCGGCATTGATACGCGCGCCCACCGCGGTGCACTGCGCGGCGGCAGAACAGTCGCTGTTCTTGGCTGCGGGATCGATATTTCCTATCCTCCCGAGAACCGTCGGCTGCTCTCGCAGATTGTTGAGACGGGCGGCGCCGTGATCTCCGAGTACGCGCCCGGAACGCAGCCGCTTCCCGTATTTTTCCCTGCGCGCAACCGCATCATCAGCGGGCTTGCCGAGGGGGTGCTCGTGGTCGAGGCGGCGCAGCGCAGCGGCTCGCTCATCACGGCGGAGATGGCGCTCAGTGAGGGACGGGACGTGTATGCGATCCCCGGAAGCATCTACTCCCCGCAGAGCGGCGGCTGTCACAATCTCATCCGCACGGGTGCGCGGCTCGTGGAGACGCCGCAGGAGATCCTTGAGGAGATGCGTCTGGTCGAACCGCCGAAACGCTCGGTGCGTGAGCTGCTGACACCGGAGGAGGCACATATCTATCGGGTGCTGTCCTTTGACCATGCGCTGAGCATGGATGAAATCATCGACAGCCTCCCCGAGGATATAACGTCAAGTCTACCTCTGCTGCTTCTTCAAATGCAGCTCAAGGGCATTATTACAGAAAATGAAATGCACGCCTATCGGCGCGTTGAAAGGAACTGACAGATTGGCTACGCTGACATCTGCATCGAAAACATCCAAATCGAAAACGACAAAAAACACGAAAACATCGGGAAAAAAATCATCGAAAAAAATTCTTGTGATTGTAGAGTCTCCGGCAAAGGCGAAGACCATCGAGCGGCATCTCGGCAAGAACTACATCGTCAGAGCCTCCATGGGGCATCTGCGCGACCTGCCGAAGAGTCAGTTTGGCATCGATGTCGAAAATGAATTTTCACCGAAGTACATCAATGTCCGCGGCAAAGGCGATCTCATTCGTGCGCTCAAAAAAGAGGCAAAGAACGCAGACAAAATCTATCTCGCAAGCGACCCCGACCGTGAGGGGGAGGCGATCGCATGGCATCTGGCGTTTATTCTCGGCGTTGACCCCGAGAAGGACTGCCGCATTGTTTTCCATGAGATTACGAAACCGGCGATTGAGGAGGCGGTGCAGCACCCTCGTCCGATCCACATGGAGCAGGTGGATGCGCAGCAGGCGCGCCGTATGCTCGACCGCATCGTCGGCTACAAGCTCTCGCCGCTTCTCTGGCGCAAGGTGCGAAAGGGGCTGTCCGCCGGACGCGTACAGTCCGTGACCGTGCGCCTGATCTGTGATCGGGAGCGTGAGATCGAGGCGTTTCAATCGGAGGAATACTGGACCGTCGAGGCGAAGCTGAAAAAGGGAAAGAACTCTTTTACGGCGGATGTCACCCATGCACACGGAAAGAAACTGTCACTGCACAGCGAGGCGGAGACAAAGAGCCTGGCCGACGATCTGGCGCAGCAGGAGTTCAGCGTCAAGGAGGTAAAGCGCAGCGAACGCCGTAAGAAAGCCGCTCCTCCGTTTACAACCAGCTCGCTTCAGCAGGATGCGGCACGCAAACTCGGCTTTACCTCGGGACGTACGATGATGATTGCCCAGCAGCTCTACGAGGGCGTTGTCCTTGGACGGCACGGGGCGACCGGTCTCATCACCTATATGAGAACGGATTCGACACGTATCTCCAACCTTGCCATTGAGGAGGCGAGGAACTTTCTCACGGATACCTATGGAAAGGAATACATTCCGACGCGCCCCAATATCTACGTGATGGGCAAGAAGGCACAGGACGCGCATGAGGCGATCCGCCCGACGAGCATCCTGCGAACCCCCTCCGATGTCGAGCCGTATTTGAACCGGGATCAACTGCGCCTCTATACACTCATCTGGCAGCGTTTTGCGGCGAGCCAGATGTCTGCCGCCGTTTACGATACCATTGCGGCGCAGATCGAGGCAGGAGATTATCGGCTGCGCGCACACGGGTCGAAGCTCACGTTCAAGGGCTATACCGCCGTCTATGTGGGCGCGGAGATTGCAAAGAAGGAGAAGGACACGCTTCTGCCGGAACTTGAGACGGGGGATGCGCTGGCACTCTCCGAACTGAAGCCCGAACAGCACTTCACCGAACCTCCGCCGCGCTATAACGATGCGTCCATCGTCAAGACATTGGAGGAGATGGGGATTGGTCGGCCGAGTACCTATGCGCCGATCATCGAGACCATCCAGAAGCGCGGCTATGTGGAACGCCGCGAAAAACAATTTCGACCGACGGAACTTGGCTTCATCGTGACGGATATGCTCGAAGAATATTTCAAGGACATTGTCGATGTGAAGTTCACGGCAAATCTTGAGGGAGAACTGGATGAAGTCGCAGACGGCACGCTTGACAAAAACGATTTGCTGCGCAAATTCTACGTGCCGTTTGACGAAACGCTCAAAAAGGCGGAAGATGTGATCGGCACGGTCGAGATTCCCGATGAAGTCACGGATATCCCCTGTGATAAATGCGGACGCATGATGGTGGTCAAGCAGGGACGTTTCGGCAAGTTTCTTGCCTGTCCCGGCTTCCCCGACTGCCGCAATGCAAAGCCGCTCCTGCGCGATACAGGTGTCGCCTGTCCCAAATGCGGCGGCAAGATCGTCGAGCGCAAGAGCCGTCGCGGACGTGCATTTTTCGGGTGCGACCGTTATCCTGACTGTGACTATACAACGTGGGACGAACCACAGCAGGAGAAATGTAAAATTTGCGGTTCGTTTATGCAGCGGCACCGCTATCGTACGGGACGCAGCATCCTCTATTGCAGCAACGAAGCGTGCTCCTCGCGCATCGGCAGCCCCATCGAAAAGGAACTGGCTCGGCAGAAGGCACGCGCACAGGCGCAAGCCGCGAAGGATGCTGACCCACCTGCCGCAGAGAAGCGTACTGCCGTAAAGAAGAAAACAACACGGCGCAAGGGGACAGGTGCATGAAGAAGATCATTGTCGTCGGTGCGGGGCTTGCCGGTTGTGAGGCTTCATGGCAGGCTGCAAATGCGGATGCCTCGGTAGAGCTCTATGAAATGCGTCCGTTGCGGCGATCGCCCGCGCATCAAACAGACGGGTTTGCCGAACTCGTGTGCAGCAACTCCCTGCGCGGTGCGAGCCTTGAGAACGCTGTCGGTGTTCTCAAGGAGGAGATGCGGCGGCTCGGGTCACTCATCATGGAGGCGGCAGACGCGACTGCCGTTCCCGCCGGCGGTGCGCTTGCCGTGGATCGTACGCAATTCAGTGACTACATTACGGCGCACATTCGGTCGCATCCGAATATTACCGTACATCATGAGGAGATCACAGAGATCCCACAGACCGACGACAGCATTGTCATTATTGCGTCGGGACCTCTGACCGACGGCGCACTTTCGGAGGAGATCGCACGACTGCTTGGAAATGACTCCCTCTATTTCTACGATGCTGCCGCCCCTCTGGTGAGCTTTGCAAGCATTGATATGTCCAAGGCGTATCGTGCCTCCCGCTACGGGAAGGGCGAGGCGGCATACATCAACTGCCCGATGGATGAGGCACAGTACGAGGCATTCTACACGGCGCTCACCACAGCAGAGACGGCACAGGCGCATGACTTTGAAAAGGAGATCTTCTTTGAGGGCTGTATGCCCGTCGAAGTCATGGCATTGCGCGGCAAGGATACGCTGCTCTATGGACCGCTCAAACCTATGGGACTTGAGCATCCCGAAACAGGTGTACGCCCCCACGCCGTCGTCCAGCTGCGTCAGGACAATGCAGAGGGAACCATCTACAACATTGTCGGATTCCAGACACGGCTCAAATGGGGGGCGCAGCAGCGTGTCTTTCGGATGATCCCGGGACTTGAAAACGCAGAGTTTTTGCGCTATGGCGTGATGCACCGCAACAGCTTCATCAACGCGCCGCGCCATCTGCATCCGACCTTCCGGACGCAGACGAACAGTGCCTTGTTTTTTGCCGGGCAGATGACGGGCGTGGAGGGCTATGTGGAGTCCACCGCATCCGGATTGATCGCGGGACTGAATGCCGTGCGCTGCGCGGCAGACAGGGAGCCGCTTGTCTTTCCGCAGACGACGTGTCATGGTGCGCTTGCACACTATATCACATCCTGCGACCCGAACTGCTTTCAGCCCATGAACATCAATTTCGGGCTGCTTCCTCCACTGGAGCACATTCCGCGCCGCACACGCAAGCCGGAGAAAAAACGGATGCTTGCGGAGCGTGCGTTGACGGAATTGGAGAATTTCTGTGCAGAGCATATCAAAGGAGCATACACAGTATGACGTTTCATGCAACGACCATTGTCGCGGTCAAGAAGGGAAACAAGGTCGCCATTGCGGGCGACGGACAGGTAACCTTCGGTGAGCGTGCCATTATGAAGGCGAACGCACGCAAGGTACGCCGCCTCTATCATGGAAAGATCCTCGCGGGATTTGCCGGCTCGGTCGCGGATGCGTTCACCCTGTTTGAGAAATTCGAGGTCAAACTCGAATCCTACAGCGGGAATCTGCAGCGTGCCGCCGTAGAACTGGCAAAGGACTGGCGCACGGACAAGGTGCTGCGCAAACTGGAGGCACTGCTCCTCGTTGCGGACAAGGACGGCATTCTCATGATCTCCGGCAACGGCGAGGTCATCGAGCCGGATGGGGACTGCACCGCCATCGGTTCGGGCGGGTTCTTTGCCCTTGCTGCAGCGCGTGCCCTCACCGCACACAGCACAATGGACGCAGCTGAGATTGCGAGGGAGTCCCTCTCGATCGCAGCGGACATCTGCGTCTATACCAATCATAATATTACAGTGGAGGTACTGGAGTCATGAATCAGATCGGGGTCAACGAACAGACACCGCGCGAGATTGTTGCAGAGTTGGACAAATATATTGTGGGACAGAACGAGGCAAAGCGCTCCGTCGCCATCGCACTCCGCAACCGCTGGCGCAGCCGTCAGCTGGACGATGAGATGCGCGAGGATGTCATTCCGAAGAACATCCTGATGATCGGTTCGACCGGTGTCGGCAAGACGGAGATTGCACGCCGTCTTGCCCGTCTGGTTCGTGCGCCGTTTCTGAAGGTCGAGGCGACGAAGTTCACAGAGGTCGGCTATGTCGGACGCGATGTCGAGTCCATCGTGCGCGATCTTGTCGAGACCTCCGTGCGCATGGTGCGTCAGCAGAAGATCGAGGACGTGCAGGAAAAGGCGCGGGAAAATGCCGAGGAACGCCTGATCGATGTCTTTGTCCCTCCGGCAAAAAAAACCGCGAATCCGCTCAGCAGCCTTTTCTCCTCGGACACGGAGGAGAAACAGGAGACCGAGGAGCCGCCGAAGTATCAGGCGGGACGTGAGTGGGTACGCAAGCGCCTCCACAAGGGCGAGCTGGAAAGCGATGTGATCGAGATCGAGGTGGAGGAGTCCGCGCGTCCTGCCGGCAATATGTTCGCCGGCTCGTCGCTTGAGGGGATGAGCGACAATCTCCAATCCATGATCGGCAGGCTCGTCCCGAAAAACCGCCGCAAGCGTAAGGTCACGGTTGCACAGGCGCGCAAGATCTTCACCGCCGAGGAGGCGGACAAGCTCGTCGATATGGATGCGGTCGCCGATGAGGCGGTACACGCCGCTGAGTACAGCGGCATCGTGTTCCTCGATGAGATCGACAAGGTCGCCGTCAGCAACGGGCGCAGCGCGGGGGCGGACATCTCACGCGAGGGCGTGCAGCGCGACATTCTGCCCATCGTCGAGGGCTCGACAGTGATGACAAAGTACGGTCCCGTCAAGACCGATCACATCCTATTCATTGCGGCGGGCGCATTCCATATGGCAAAGCCATCCGACCTCATTCCCGAGTTGCAAGGCCGTTTCCCGATCCGCGTGGAGCTGAAGTCGCTCGTCAAGGCGGACTTTGAGCGCATCCTCACCGAGCCGAAGAATGCACTCATCAAACAGTACCGTGCGCTGCTCGGCGTGGAGGGCGTTTCCCTGCGTTTTTCGGACGATGCCGTCAGCCGTCTTGCCGAGCTTGCCGAGACCGTCAACGAGCAGACGGAGGACATCGGTGCGCGGCGGCTCTATACCCTCCTTGAAAAACTTTTAGAGGAACTCTCATTTGAGGCACCGGAGCTCGAAGATAAGGAGATCGTCATTGACAGTGCGTATGTGGATCACTGTCTCTCCGACATTGCGGGCAACCACGACATATCCCGCTTCATTTTGTAACCGATTCCTAAGGACGCACGGATCCATTCAGCCGCATCATCTGAGCGCATCTTTTCGACCTGCCATCGTCAACCGATCCTCCACATAGCCCTGCCATGCGTCCGGTTTGTTTCCTTGACAGGACAAAAATCTGCACCAACGATGGACTTCATTTTATCAGTGCTTCCCTAAAGTCTGCCTGATTTGCATATCTATAATCGTCCCTCTATCCGCATTTGTTGTGGATGGGGGACAAATAAGGTCTGCTGCATGAAACCGAGCAATTTCTTGCAGCAGATCTTTTTATATTTCTCTCATAAAACATATCACTTTCGTGTATGATTTCATCACTTTCAATAATTTTCTTGTCACAAATACTTTGACTTGTTAAAATAAAACAAATAGCAATTGATAAATCAGGAGAGGAAATTTATGAAAAAGAAAATGTTTTCCCCAAAAACAACACTGTACTGTGCCCTGCCGCTCGCGGCTGTATT